>DASQRM010000202.1:0-2068 GCA_035642895.1 Streptosporangiaceae bacterium
GGTGTCCGTCCTGGCCGTGAGCGCGCCCCGGAGCATCAGCGCGTTCATGATCGTGCCGAGCATGCCGATGTTGTCCGCCTCGGCCCGGCTGATGCCCCAGCCCTCGGCCATCCGGCCGCGGAAGTAGTTGCCTCCGCCGACGACCACCGCCACCTGCACGCCGAGATCGTGCACGGAGAGGACTTCCTCGGCCACCCGGGACAGGCTGGCCGGGTCGACCCCGGAACTCCCTGATCCGGCGAGCGCCTCGCCACTGAGCTTGACGACGACCCTGCGATAGCGAGGCACAGTGCGCTCCATCCGGCAGGAAACCCCCAATCCTGGCTGCCCGGAGTGGCAACCCCGCCCACGGTACCGTATGCCGGTACCTGGCCCCGTAGGCTTTTATCTACATCATGTGTAGACAATCGACGATTTGAGCACCATAACGCCGCTGCACTGGTTCGCTCCAGGCCGGACTGGGTGGTTAACTCCATTGTTCCAGGGCTGGCCCGGGGAGGTGGCAAGGTCATGGCGCGCCGCACCCGGCTCGCGGCCGTGCTGACGCTCGCCATAATCAACGTGTTCACGCTCGCGGCGGGTATCACCGTGGCCCGGATGCTCCCGCCCCGGCTCGCCGCCCTTAAGGTCCCCACGGTCGCGGCGAAACCGGTCAGCAAGGCCGGGCCCGTGCTCGCCCCGGCTAGCCGGAACGGGACGCTGCCGACCGCGAACGGCCTGCGGTCGGCCCTGGCCGGCCCGCTGGCCGCGACCGCCCTCGGACCTCAGGTGTCGGCGGTGGTCGCCGACCCCGCCTCCGGCAAGATCCTCTGGTCGCAGGACCCGGACCAGCTCGCGACGCCCGCCTCGACCACCAAGCTAGTCACCGCCGCCGCCGCGCTCGGCGCGCTCGGCCCGGACGCCACGTTCACCACCAGGGTGGTGCGCGGCGCCACGAGCAGCAGCGTCATCCTGGTCGGCGGCGGCGACCCCACCCTGGCGGTGCACCCGTTCCCGCCCGGCCAGTACCCCCGCCCGGCCACCCTGGCCGCCCTGGCCGCAGCAGCCGCACAGACTCTCAAGGCGCACGGCCAGAGCACCGTCAGCCTCGGCTACGACGACTCCCGTTACACCGGTCCCGGCCTCGCCCCCGGCTGGCCCGCCGCCTACGTCAGCACCGGCAACGTCACCCCGATCTCCGCGCTCGAGGTGGACCAGGGCCGGCTCACCACCGCGGGCGAACCCGAGGACAGTGACGACCCCTACAACCTGCGCGCCCGGACCACCGACCCGGCCGGCATGGCCGCGGCAGCATTCGCCGCCCTGCTGACCGCCGACGGAATCCACGTCACCGGAGCCCCGGCCGAACAGCAAGCCAAGCGCAACGCCACGACCCTGGCCAGCACCCGCTCCCCGCCGCTGTCCGCGATCGTGCAGCAGATGCTCCAGGAGAGCAACAACGTGATCGCGGAGAACCTGGCCCGCCAGGTCGCTATCTCCAGCGGCCAGCCCGCCTCGTACAGCGGCGCGGCCGCCGCGGTGACGGATGAACTGAAGCACCTCGGCGTCAGCCCCAGCGGCCTGCACCTGGTCGACGGCAGCGGCCTGTCCCCGCAGGACAAGATCGCGCCCGCTGCCCTGGTCAAGACGCTCCAGCTGGCCACCGCCAACCCCAGGATCCGCCCCCTCCTAGCAGGCCTGCCGGTGGCGGGCTTCTCCGGCACGCTGTCGGCCGGGCAGAGCGTATTTGCTGGTATCGACGGCCCGGCGCTGGGCGCGGTCCGGGCCAAGACCGGCAACCTGGGCACGGTGACCACCCTGGCCGGGCTGGCCACCGACAAGACCGGGAAGACACTGATCTTCGCCTTCATGGCCGACAAGATCCCGGCCGCGGCAATGCTCAGTACGGCCGCGAAGGCCATCAACGAGGCGGCCGCCGCGCTGGCCAACTGCGGCTGCCGGTTACGGGCGCTGGCAGCAGCACGTACCGTTGGACTGTGAGCAGCACGCAGATGATCGACTGGGACATCGCAATCTCCACCGGAACCCGGTGGGCCAGGCCCGGGCCGCAGGTGAGCCTGGCCGAGGC
>DASQRM010000203.1:0-7767 GCA_035642895.1 Streptosporangiaceae bacterium
CGCCCTCATCGGCGAAGGCCTCACCAACCGCCAGATCGGCGACCGCCTCTTCCTCGCCGAAAAAACCGTCAAAAACTACGTCTCCGCCCTCTTCGCCAAACTCGGCATGCAACGCCGCGCCCAAGCCGCCGCCTACGCGGCCCGGATCTTCGACCGGCAGCATCCCGGCCGCGGCGCCTACGGGCAGCCGGACCAGGGACCGGTCAGCTAACCGGCACCCGCCAGTCGAGCTGGGTACCGCCGCCCTCGGCCGGGCCGATCATGAGCTCGCCGCCCAGGTCCGCGGCGCGCTCGGCCAGGTTGGCCAGGCCGCTGCGCCGCGTGACCTGGCCCATCCCGGTGCCGTCGTCACGGACCCGCAGGACCAGCTGGTCCCCCACCGCCACGGTCACGTCCACCCGGCCGGCCGCGGCGTGCCGGGCCGCGTTCGACAGCGCCTCACGGAGTGCGCTGAGCAGCTGCTCGCCCGCGTCCGCGGGCACCCCCTCGTCGAGCGGCCCGACCAGCCGCAGCGACGGGGCGAACCCGAGCGCGGCGGTCATCTCATCCACGACCTCGAGCACCCGCGCCCGGAGTCCGTGATGCTTGGCGTCGCCGCGGGACTGGAGCGAGAAGATCGCGGAACGGATCTCCCGGATCGTCTCGTCGAGGGCATCGACCGCGCTGCTCACCCGGGTCGCGGCCTCGGGCCGGGTCAGCAGCGGCATGGCCCCCTGCAGGGACATGCCCGTGGCGTAGAGCCGCTGGATAACGAGGTCGTGCAGGTCCCGGGCGATCCGGTCGCGGTCGGTGAAGATGGCCAGCCGCTCCGCGTCCTCGCGGTGCTCGGCGAGTTCGAGCGCGATACCCGCCTGCGCCGCGAAAGTCTGGACCATCTCTACCGCCTCGGGGGCCAGCGGCATCGCCCCGGTGTCCCGGCCCACCGTGAACACGCCACGGACGTCGCCGGGTGCGCCCAGCGGCAGGATGATGGCCGGCCCGAGCGGCAGGTGCTCCCGGGCCGCGCGCGCCACCCGCTCATCGTGGCCGAAGTCCTCCAGGACGACCGCTTCGCCGGAGGTCAGGACCTCACCGGACACCGAGGCGCTGACCGGGAGCACCAGCCCGATGGCCTCGGGCGCGCCTGCCCCCGCCGCATGCTGGATGACCAGCTGCTGACGGTCCCGGGTCGGCAGGGCCAGCGCGACCAGATCCGCACCCGACATTTCCAGCGCCTGCTGGGTGACCAGGGCCAGCACCTCATCCGGCGGGTCGCCGGACAGCAGCCGCCTGGTCAGCTCGCTGCTGGCCCGCAGCCAGCGCTGCTGGCGGCGGCCCTCCTCGTACAGCTTGGCGTTGTCGATCGCCACACCGGCCGCCGCGGCCAGCGCCACGAGCAGCGCCTCGTCCTCCTCGTCGAACTCGGCGCCGCCCTCCTTCTCGGTCAGGTAGAGGTTGCCGTAGACCTCGTTCCGGACCCGCACCGGGACGCCCAGGAAGCTCTTCATCGGCGGATGCCCGGGCGGGAATCCGCTCGACTTGGGGCTGCCCGAGATGTCCGGCAGCCGCAGCGGGCGCGGGTTGGTGATCAGCGCACCGAGCAGGCCCCGGCCCTCCGGCCAATGATGGATGGCCTCGATCTCGTCGTCGGCCAGGCCGATCGGGACGAATTCGACCAGCCGTCCTCCCTCACCGATGATCCCCAGCGCACCGTAGCGGGCCCGGACCAGGGTGATCGCGGCCTCGACGATCTGCGTGAGCACCGTCTCGAGGTCGAGGGTGGCACCGACGGCGACGACCGCTTCCAGGAGCGTGTAGACCCGGTCCCGGGTGGCCAGCACGGTCTGCAGCCGGGCCTGAAGCTCGCTGAGCAGATCATCCAGGCGCGGCTGCGGAGGCACAGGATGCGGGCCTGTCGGCTCCACCAGCCTCTCCCCGGACTTACATTGGCCAGACATACGTTGAGTAACGGATAATCTCTGAACCAACGGTATAGCCCGGCCGTTGTGCTGTCTGTAGCGGCTTGGCGTTCCCCTAGCCTCGTGACCGGCCTGGGAAAACTCTCCCGTAGGGGGCAAGAAGCCCCCCGGGGAGAGCGACCCGGGACATGAAGCCGGGGGCGTGGTGCGGTGCGGTCCGGCCAGAGGTGATGATGGTGAGCGTGACGCGGACGCTCAAGCGCTGGGTCACAGCGCTTGCCCGCCGGATGGGTGTGGACGCCAACCCCCTCCGCCGGGGCTGTGACCGGGCTGAGGGATGGGTGCGGCTCGGGCTCGTGGTGGTCTTCCTGGTCGCCAGCCCGCTGGCCGCCATCGGTCTGGGTCATCTCACGAATGACGCCTCAATCCGGGCGGCGCGGGCCCAGGCGGCGAGCGAGCACTGGATCCCCGCGGTACTGCTGGAGCGAGTCTCGCGGAACCCTAATGACCCGCTGGCCGGCACGACGCAGCTGGCCTGGACGAAGGCCAAGTGGACCGCGCCGGACGGGCGGCAGCGCCAGGGCGAGGTCCCCGCGGAAGTGGGCAGCCGGGCGGGCCGCCAGGTGCACATCTGGGTCGACGAGGCCGGCGATCTTGTCTACGGGCCGATCGGGCAGGGGCAGATCGCGAGCCGGGTCATCGCGGTAGTCGCGCTGACCCCCGCCGTGCTGGCGGTGGTCCTGCTCGGCGTGGCCTGGCTAACCAGCCGGGTGCTGGACCGCCGGCGGATGGCCAGGTGGGCCACGGAATGGTCAGCCGTCGAGCCACTGTGGACCAAGCGCACCCACTGAAGGCCTTAACTATTTCTTTACCAGCGGGGGACCAACGTCCCTGTGGCTGATGACCGAGATCCCTGTCGGCTCCGGGCCAGCGGGATCATTCTGTGGGAGTCGCCAGTTTTGGGCTGTGCTAGGAGACCTCCATGAGATCGCCGACGATGCTGGCGTCAGCCCCCATTAACCTTGACCATCCAGGCACATATCTGCACTGGTCGATCTTCACCGTATCGGTGGCCAATCTCTTCCTGATCGGGGCCATGGTGGTGATCTTCGGCGCGGCACTGCTGCTGCCCTTCCCCAAGGGCCGGAGGTATCCGCCCGCGCCGGCCGTCGCGGAATCAGCGGACGCTGATGAGAGCACCAGCCCGGCCGAGGCCGACGAGGACGCCGGCATGTGGACCAACCGGGTCCGGCGCTTCGCCACCCGGATCCTGCCGCCCGGCAAACTGCTGCCCGACCGCCAGCCCGCATACGTGGCCTCCTGGGTGTACGTGTTCGGGGTGGCCAGCCTGGCCGCGTTCGGCGTGGCGGTCGTGTCCGGCTTCGCCCTCGCCCTCGGCGGTCCTGACTGGTGGCATTACAACTCGGTGGGCCACTTCTTCAACAGCATGCACCTGTGGAGCGTGGAGCTGTTCATGGCCTTCCTGGTCATCCACTTGTGGGGCAAGTTCTGGATGGCCGCCTGGCGCGGCAAGCGCACCTGGACCTGGATCACCGGAGTGGTCGCTTTCGTGGCCTCGGTCGTCGAGTGCTTCACCGGCTACCTTTCCCAGCAGAACTTCGACTCGCAGTGGATATCTGCCAGCGGGAAAGACGCGTTTAACCCGGTCGGGATCGGCGCCTTCTTCAACATCATGAACTTCGGCCAGATGCTGATGTGGCATATCGTGCTCATCCCCATCGTGCTCATCGCCCTCATCGGGGCCCACGTCCTGCTGGTCCGGGTCCGCGGTGTTTCGCACCCGCTGCCGCCCACGCTCGCCACACCCGGGCGGGGAACGGCCCGGCAGCGCCGCCGGGCGCTGGCGCACGCTGACGCGGCACCCTGGCGCGGCGCGACCCGCCGCTACGACATCCTCAAGGAAGGCACCATCGCCGGCCTGGTCGTCCTGGCGCTCACCCTGGGCCTGGCCGCCCTGCTCGCTTCCCCGGACGTGCCCTCGGTCACCATCCAGTCGTGGGCCAAGGTGGCCCCGGCCGACTTCCTGGCCACCGCGGCCACCGAACTGAACGGCACCAGCGAGACGGCCACCTACGGACCGCCTTACAACCACGCCACCGGCAGCGTCCAGAAACTGCTGTTCTCGCCGGCGCAGCTTGCCGGGGTCCGCCAGCCACTCAACCCGGCCCAGGACTTCGTTCTCCACCCGCTGAGCACGATCTCGGCGTCCACCCCGGCCGTGGCGGCCGCGCTCGCCACCTACCGGGCCGCTCCCGCGGCGCAGCAGCTGAAGTGGGCCAACGCCTACGGCACCGCGGTCACCAAGGTGAAGTTCGTGAATGGTACCCCGGTCGTCCCGCCCGCGGCCGATGGGCCGGTGCCGGTCCTGCTGGCCAACGAGCTGACCATGGCCCGCAGCGGGGCGCTGGACGCGAGCCTGATCTCCAAGGAGCCCTTCTACGGGACCAACTTCACCGGCCCGCTGCTGTTCATGGAGGACGGCGCCTACTTCTCCAACAAGGCTGAGGCGATGAACCTGACCGGCGAGCAGTGGGGGGTCATGAACGAGACCGGCAGCTACCCGGGCCAGCCCTGGCTGTGGCTGTACACGCTCTGGTACCAGGTCCCGGGCTGGAGCAACTCAGCCAACATTGACATGATCGCCGTCTACATGACCGGCCTGGCCACGATCCTTCTGCTCTGCGTGCCGTTCATCCCTGGCCTGCGGGACGTGCCGCGGCTGATCCCGGTGCACCGGCTGATCTGGCGCCGGTGGAGCGAACCAGGTGATGAGGGGACGACGCCCCCCACCGGGGAGTCCGGGCCAGTCGGCACCGCCACCGCAGGCAAGTCCTGAGCCCGTCGCCGGCCCCGGCATGGGCCCGGGTTGACGGCGGTCGCCGCCCTGACCATAATTCCTAGGCGCGAACGCCCCCGGGCGGAACGCGCCTCAGGATGTAGCCCAGCAGCGCGGCTACCTCTGTCACATATGGCAGTGGGAGTAAATGCCGTGCTCGCATACGAACCGGACGAAGGCCTGGCGGGGCCACCTGGCCGCCCGCCGGCCGGGAACGGCTGGGCGGCCAGCCCGGACCTCGAAGTGCTGGACACCGCACGGTTCCGGCTTTCCACCCGGACCGAGGGCCTCGTCGCCGATCCGTCGCTCTCGCGGGCGCTGGATGACCTGCGTGCTGTGGCTGCGGTGCGCCTGGCGGCCCGGTACGGAGCCCAGCCTCCCGCCGGGCCGCTGGATCTCGGGGCCGGCCTGGTCATGCTCAGCAACCTCCGGCTCTACCTCGACGCGCTCGAAGCCGACCTGCTCGACGCCGCCACGCACCTGGGCATGAGCTGGGACCTGATCGCGGCGATCATCGGCGTCCCCGCTGACGAGGCCCGGCACCGGCTGCGCGAACTGCGCGACCACCCCGATCCGCACTAGATCACGGACAGCGCCGTCCGGAATACGCCCGGTTTGAACCCGGCTCACAGAGGCAGATAACGCAAGGCACGCCGCAGCCCTGCGGTTGCCGTCACGCCTGGCCACCGGGCCAGCCGGACAGGGGACGGACGCAGTCCGGACGGGGGACGTACGCAGTGGAACATGGTGTATCGCCGGTCTCGCCCGGCGGGAGGCAGGACATGCCGCCGGTCGCGCCCGGCGAAGGGCAGGAAATGCTGCCTCTCCCGCCCGGTGAGGGACAGGACATGCCGCCGGTCCCGCCCGGCGAGCGGTACGAGGACCTGGTCGAGGCCTTCACCGTGCTCAGCGGGACGCTGGCCGAAGACGAATCCGTCCATGACACGTTGCAGAGCATCCTCGCGCTCACGCTGAAGCTCGTCCCGGGCTGCAGCGCGGCGAGCGTGACGGTGCTGGACGAGCAGGGCCAGCCGAGCACGATCGCGGCCACCGATGACGACACCCTGGAACTGGACCGCCGGCAGTACCTGCTGAACGACGGCCCGTGCATGGATGCCGCCCGGCGGCAGCAGGTGAACCGGTGGGACCTGTCCGAGGCGGAGCAGCACTGGCCCGACTTCACCAGCCTGGCCAAGGAAGTGGGCCTGCGCAGCTACCTCGCGGCCGGCCTGGGCTTCGGTGACCAGCGGCTCGGGGCGCTGAACCTGAGCAGCCGCGACGCCGACGGCTTCAGCCGGCTCGACGAGGGGCGGGTCGCGCTGTTCATCGCGCCCGCCGCGGCCGCCATCGTGACCATGACCCGGTACGCGCGGGCCCGGGACCTGGCCGAGCAGCTCAACCAGGCGCTGCGCTCCCGGGCGGTCATCGACCAGGCCCTCGGGATCATCATGGCCGAGTCCAAGATCGATGCGCAGCGGGCTTTCGCGGTACTCAGCCGGGCCTCGAACAACCGGCGGATGAAACTCCGGGACCTGGCGGCCGAGATCGTGACCCGGGTCAGCGGGCAGGCCCCGCCCGAGCACGCAGGCGGCGCACAACCCTGATCCACGTCCCCAGGCCAGGCCGGGCAAAGTACGATACCGACTACTGCAAGCCCTGGAGCCAGGGTCGCGGCAGGCGGGCCCGGGAGGCTGATGAACCAGGACGCGGTACGGCTGGGCGCGACCCGGCTGAACCGGGACGGGTCCCAGCCCCCGGGGGTGGCTCCAGCGGACCTGAATCGCGCGGAAGCCGGGCTGTCGGTCCTGCTCGAAGCGTGGCAGCGGGCGATCGAGGAACTCGGCGCCATGATCCCGCCTGGCCAGGTCCGCGCGCTGCTCATCATCGAGGCCACGGACGACCTGAACGTGACCGGCCTGGCCCGGCTGCTTGGCGCCTCCCCCTCGGCGGCCAGCCGGCTGTGCGACCGCCTGGCCGCGGCCGGGCTGCTGGTCCGGTTGCCCGCCGTGGCCAGCCGCCGGGAGATCCTGCTCCAGTTGACCGAGTCCGGCCAGCGGCTCGCCGCCTGGATCCGCGGGCAGCGGCGGGCGGCGCTGATCCGGGTGCTGGAGGAAATCAGCCCGGACGGGCGGGCGGATCTGGCCCGCGGGCTCAGCGAGGTGCCGCTGCCCTAGCGGCCGCGTACATCCGCTGGTACAGGCCGCCCGCCTCGAGCAGCGCCTGGTGCGTGCCCCGCTCGGCCACCCGGCCGCCGTCCAGCACGACGATCTCGTCCACCTGGTCCAGCCCGTCCATCTCGTGCGTGATCAGCAGGGTCGCCCGGCCCCGGGTGCTGGCCTGCGCGGTCGCGGCCAGCAGGTCCGCGGTCAGCGCGCGCCGGTTCTCCGGGTCCAGGTGCGCGGTGGGCTCGTCCAGGATCAGCAGCGCCGGGTCGGCCAGCAGCGCGCGGGCCAGCGCGATCCGCTGCCGCTCACCCCCGGACACGGCCGTGCCCCGGGGGCCGACGGGAGTGTCCCAGCCCCGCGGCAGCGAGGCGATCCACGGCAGCAGCCGCGCCCGCCCGGCCGCGTCCTCCAGCTCCTGCTGGCTGGCCCCGGGCCGGGCCAGCCGGATGTTCTCGGCGATGGTGGTGTCGAACAGGTGCGGATCCTGCGCGCACCCGGTGATCATCGTGCGTACCTGGTCCGGGTCGTAGCTGGCCAGGTCGGCTCCGCCCAGGGTGGCCGAGCCGCCGTCCAGATCCCAGAACCGCAATAGCACGGCGGCCACCGTGGACTTGCCGGCCCCGCTCGGGCCGACCAGGGCCACCCGGCGGCCGGCGTCCAGGTCGAGGTCCACGCCGTCGAGGGCCAGCGGGCCGCCCGGCTCGTAGCACACCCGCGCCCCGCGCAACCGCACCTGCAGCGGCCCGCCCGGCAACCGGCGGGGCGCGGCCGGCTCGGTCACGGGGTCGGGCGCGTCCAGCACCGCCCCCACCCGGACCGCGCTGGCCCGGGCGTGGCCGAGCGCGAC
>DASQRM010000204.1:0-16828 GCA_035642895.1 Streptosporangiaceae bacterium
CTGGCGGCCGGGGACGATCACGCCCTCGTGGAGATCTTCGACCGCCTTGCGCCCGTGGTGTACGGTGCGGCGCTGCGCGTTCTGGGAGAGGGCGCCGCCGCGCAAGACGTCGTGCAGGATGTGTTCGTGGACTTGTGGAGCCATCCGGGCCGGTATGACCCGGAAGCCGGGCCACTGCGTAGCTTTCTCACGGTGCTGGCCCGGCATCGCGCGGTGGACCTGGTGCGCAGCGAGCTCCGCCGGGTCAGGCGTCGCGGACGCGGATGCCTGCGGGGTCGAAGGGGGGGCGCAGGGACACGGTGGCCGGGAACCGGTCGCCGCCGGCGTTGACCTGGTAGCGGCCGGCGGCAAGGAACTCGGGTGTGACCACCTCACCGGCCGGGTGCCGCAGGTAGCCGAGGCCCACGGCCCGGCCGACGGTCTCGCCCCAGGCCGCCGAGGTCAGCTGGCCGACCGCCACCCCATCGCGCAGCACGAGCTCGCCGCCCCACAGCATGGGGCCGCGGCGGTCTCGATCCGGCTCTCGTCCCGGGCCCGGGGCTGGCCCCCCTTCCAGTCCCGGGCCCGGTTCCCGGTCCGGGTCATCGACCAGGACCGAAACCAGCCGTCGGCGCGGGCCCTCAGCCCGGGCCTTCTCCACCGCGTCCCGGCCGAGGAATGGGACGCCGCCACGGAGCTTGCACGCGAACAGCAGTCCCGCCTGCACCGGGCCGTACTCCGGGGTCAGCTCGCGGCCGAAGGCCCGGTACCCCTTTTCCAGCCGCATCGACTCGATCGTGTAGTAGCCGGCCTGGGCCAGCCCGAACTCCTGGCCCGCGCCGGTGAGCAGCTCGAACACCCCGGCCGCGCACTCGGCGGGCACGTACAGTTCCCAGCCCAGCTCGCCCACGTAGGTGATCCTGGTCGCGCGCACGGTGAAGTAGCCCAGGTCGATCTCGCGGCTGGTCCCGAACGGGAACGCCGCCGGGCCCAGATCGGCGGTGGACAGCGCGGCCAGCAGATCCCGCGACCTGGGCCCCATCACGCCGAGCACGGCGTACGCCGAGGTGACGTCGACCAGCCGCGCGGAGGTATCCGCGGGCATCCGCCGCCGGATGTGGTCCTGATCCCGCTCGGTCGTGGCCGAGCTGCTGACCAGCAGGAACTCCTCGGCGGACAGGCGGGTCACGGTCAGGTCGGACTCGTAGCAGCCCCGCTCGTTGAGCAGCCCGGTGTAGACGGTCCGGCCCGGCGGCACGGCCACGTCCGCGGTGCACACCCACTGCAGGGCCCGCTCGCTGTCCGGCCCGGTCAGCAGGTACTTGGAGAACGACGTCTGGTCGAACAGGGCCACGTCCCGGCGGGCCGCCCGCTGCTCCGCGGCCGACCAGGGCAGCCAGTTCGGCGCGTCCCAGGAGTACTCGATGACGGGCTGCACCCCGTCCGGCGCGAACACGTTGGGCCGCTCCCAGCCCATCCGGCTGCCGAAACACGCGCCCGCCGCCGCCACCAGGTGGTGCACGGGGGAGCGGCGCAGCGGCCGGGCCGTGGTCAGTTCCCGGTTCGGCCACGGCAGCGCGTAGTGCAGGCCGAGGACCTCCCGGACCCGGTCGCGCAGGAACCGGGTGTTGCCGTGGAAGGGCGCGAACCGCCGGATGTCGGCCGCGGTCAGGTCCAGCCCCGGGTCGCCGCTGAGGATCCATTCCGCCAGGGCCCGCCCGGCGCCGCCCGCGGACGCGATGCCGACCGAGTTGAAGCCCGCGCCGACGAAGAAGTTCCGCAGCCCGGGCGCCTCACCCGCGATGAACTGGTTGTCGGGCGTGAAGCTCTCCGGGCCGTTGTAGAACTTCTTGATGCCGACGTCGCGCAGCGCCGGGATGCGCCGCTGCGCCTGCTCCATCAGCGGCGCGAAGTGCTCCCAGTCCTCGCCGAGCAGCTGGAACTCGAACGGGTAGGGGATGTCGTCCGGCGACACCCAGGGCTTGGCGTCCGGCTCGAACCCGCCCACGACCAGGCCGCCCACCTCTTCCTTGAAGTAGGTGTAGCCGTCCGGGTCGCGGAGCACCGGCAGGTCCCGGTGTATCCCGTCCATCTGGTCGGTGACCACGTAGAAGTGCTCGCAGGAATGCAGCGGGACGGTGACCCCGCACCAGGCGGCGACCTGCTTGGCCCACTGCCCGGCGCAGTTGACCACGATCTCGGCCCCGACGTCGCCCTCGGTGGTGCGCACCCCGGTCACCGCCCGGCCAGCCGGCGTTTGCGTGGTCGCGATGCCGGTGACCCGGGTCCGTTCCCGGATCGTGACGCCCCCGTTCCGGGCCCCCTTGGCCAGTGCGTAGGTCAGGTCGGCCGGGTTGGCCTTACCGTCGTCGGGCAGCCAGATCGCCCCGGTCAGGTCGCTGGACTCGATGACCGGATAACGCTCCCGCGCCTGCCCGGGGCTGAGCATCTCGGCCTGCAGGCCGAAGGCCTCAGCAGCCGCGGCGGTCCGCCGGAGCTGGGTCAGCCGCTCCGGCGTGCGGGCCACGATGAGCCCGCCGCAGCGCCGGTACCCGGCCGACAGCCCGGTCTCCGCCTCCAGCCGGGCATACAGGTCGGTGGAGTACTGCACCAGCCGGGTCCCGCTCTCGGTGGCGCGCAGCAGCCCGACCAGCCCGGCCGCGTGCCAGGTGGTCCCGCAGGACAGCTGGCCCTGCTCCAGCAGCAGCACGTCGGTGCAGCCCCGCTCGGCCAGGTGGTACGCGACGCTGGTGCCGATCACCCCGCCCCCGATGATGACGACGCGAGCTTGCTGCGGGAGATATGCGGCCCGCTCCGGCGAGGGGAGGCGCCCCGAAGGGGTGTCTCGCCGAGCCGGGCGCTCGCGGGGGCCGGGGGCTCCAGGGGTTGTCCCCCGGGGAAGCGGAGCGGGGGGTCGTCCCCCCGGGCCAGCACTAGTCACTGCGGGCCGCCTCGTCCAGCAGGTGATCCCAGGCCGGGCTGGTCATCGCGGCGGCGGCGGTCTCGAACCGCTCCATGGCCCAGCCCCAGAAGTCGAACGCGATCGGGCTGCTGGCGTGCTGGATCGCGCCCCACAGCGTCCATCCGTACTTGCCTATCAGCCCCAGGATCTGGGCGCGCGCGATCTTGTTCCGCAACGAAAAGCCGTGGTAGGCACGCACCAGATCCGCGAGGGCTTCGGTGGACAGGCCGCACTCGCCCCAGATGTTGCCGAGCTCGAAGCAGGGGTCGTTGTTGCCTGAGTACTCGTAGTCGATCAGCCACAGCTTCGCGCCGTCGTCGATGAAGTTCGCGGCGAGCAGGTCGTTGTTGCACGGCACGGTGCCCGGCTCGCGGACCGCGAGGGCCCGGCGGGCCGCGGTCATCTGCGGCATCAGCTCCGCGTACCCGGCCGGGATGGTGAACCCGTGCGCCGTGGCCACGGCCAGGTAGCGCCGCTGGACCTCGAACATGTTGAAGTCGCTGGCGAACCTCGGACCGGCGTGCAAGCGCCGGCACGCCTCCGCGACCCTGGGGATGTTGCGGGGGTCGGCCAGGTCTTCGTTATCGAAAGTACGGCCCTCGATATAGCCGAGCACCAGCAGGCCGTGCTCGGGCCGGTAGGCGACGACCGGCGCACCCACCCCCGCCGCGGCGGCGGCCACCGAGTTGCGGTGCTCGTGGTCGCGGTTGATCGCGAGCAGCTCGCCGGGGGCCCAGACCCGGGCCACGAAGGTGCCCTCGGGGGTGGACACCTTGTAGTTCCGGTTGGTGAGCCCGCCGGGCAGCGGCGCCACCGTGCGCGGGGTGGCGGCCAGGCAGGGCACCTGGTCAAACAGGTCGGGGTCACACAGATCGTCCATTGCCACGCAGAGTAGATGCTGGCGATACATAAGGTCTAGACATAATCACGGGATTGTCGCGACTGTGACCCAATACGACGCTGTCTAGGCGCAATAGAGCGATTGGGTCTAGACAGTAACTTCGCCGGAACCTACGCTACGGCTCAACCTGCGGCCCATCGCAGTGCCCCAGGACCAGGGGAGGATCCGCCGATGACCACCGCCTCCGACTCCGCCGACTCCGCCGCGCACGAACGGGATTCCGCCGACCTCGCCCAGTTCGGGTACAAGCAGGAGCTGAAGCGCTCGCTCGGGCTGGGCAGCTCGTTCGCGGTCGCCTTCAGCTACATCTCGCCCTCGACCGGCATCTTCACCCTGTTCGCGCTGGGCCTGACCACGATCGGCGGGGTGTTCATCTGGACCTGGCCGGTGGTGGCGGCGGGCCAGTTCCTGGTCGCGCTCAACTTCGCCGAGGTATCCAGCCACTACCCGGTGGCCGGGTCTGTGTTCCAGTGGACCAAGTACCTGGCCAACCGGACCTATTCGTGGTTCACCGGCTGGATCTACCTGTTTGCCGGCATCCTGACCGTCACCGCGGTGGTCGCGACCATGCCGATAGCCCTCATTCCCGCCCTCAACGGCCTGGGCTGGCACAGCCTGAACGCGGCCAGCCTGCACACCCAGCTGGTGGTCGCGCTGATCATCCTGGTCATCATCACCGTGCTGAACATCTACGGCGTGCGGCTGGTCGCGCTGATCAACAACACCGGGGTGGTGTTCGAGATCCTCGGCATGTTCGTGTTCGCGATCGTGCTGCTGATCTTCCACAACCACCAGGGGTTCTCCGTGGTGACCAACAGCGGCGGCCTGCACGTCGGGCCGAACTCGTTCCTGGCCGCGATGTTCATGAGCCTGTTCGTCATCTACGGATTCGACACCGCCTCGACCCTGGCTGAGGAGACCCGCGATCCCCGCCGGGCCGCGCCCAAGGCCGTGCTGTACTCGGTGATCGGCGCGTTCATCATCGGCGGGGTGTTCCTGCTCGGCACGCTGATGGCCATCCCGAACCTGAACAAGGCGATCAGCGAGGGGTGGACCCCGGCCACGATCATCGAGGCCAACTTCTCGACCGGGCTCGCCACCGTCTACCTGCTGGTCGTGTCCGCGGCGATCTTCGTCTGCTGCCTGTCGATCATGGCCGCGACGATCCGGCTGTGCTTCGGCATGTCCCGCGACAACCAGCTGCCGTTCTCGGGGCTGTGGTCCAAGGTCTCGCCCACCCTGCACACCCCGGTGTGGGCCTGCATCGTGGTCGCGGTGCTGGCCGCGGTGCCGTTCCTGAAGTACTCCGGGGCCGGGATCATCGCCATCGCCGCGACCGGCATGATCTACCTCAGCTACTTCCTGGGCAACATAGTGATCATGCGGGCCCGGCTGCGCGGCTGGCCGAAGATCAGCGCGCCGTTCAGCCTCCACCGCTGGGGTCCGGTGGTCAACGTCCTCGCGCTGCTGTACGGCGGGGCCATGCTGGTCAACTTCGCGTGGCCCCGGGTGGCCAGCAACCCGGAGCCGAGCCAGACCGGCGGGCTGCTGAGCTTCGGGATCGGCTTCGTGGACAAGATCCCCATCCTGTGGCTCGTGGTGCTGGTTATCACGATTATTGGCGTGATCTACTACCTGGCCGTGGGACGGCGCAAGCAGTTCGCCCCGGTGATCGCGCCGGCCGGGGACGACGAGCCGCTGGTGACCGGGGCGGCGCAGCCGGAGGCATGACCCGTTGACGCAGCAGGACCAGCCACGGGGCGAGGGCGGCCAGCCGGCCCGGCCCGCGGCGGCCCTGCTGGGCCTGGCGCCACCGGTGATCGTCAAGGAGCGGGGCAGCACTGCGCACGGGCAGATCGAGGAGTGGCTGGCCGAGGCGATCGAGGGGGGCCGCCTCGCCCCAGGCGACCGGATGCCCACCGAGCAGGACCTGTCTGAGTGGCTCGGCGTCAGCCGGATGACGCTGCGGCATGCGCTGGCCACGCTGTCGCGCCGCGGCCTGGTGCACCGGGCGGTAGGCCGCAACGGCGGCACGTTCGTGGCCCAGCGCAAGCTCGAGCAGGACCGCACCACCCTGGCCGGGTTCTCCGAGCAGTTGCGGCGGCACGGCATGGTCGCGGGCGCCCGGGTGCTGTCCGCGGCCGAGCGGCCGGCCCGGCCGGGCGTGGCTGCCGCCCTGAAGATCGCCGCGGGCGACCCGGTCTGCGAGATCCGGCGGGTCCGGCTCGGCGACGGCAGCCCGATCGCGGTCGAGTCCTCGTCCTTCCCCGCCGCGCTGTTCCCCGGGCTGCTGCAGTGCCGGCTGGACGGGTCCCTGTATGACCTGCTGGACGAGAAGTACCAGCAGCGGCCCTGCCGGGCGCGGGAGAGCCTGGAGCCGGTGACGGCCGGGGTGCGCGAGGCCGAGGCGCTGGAGGTGCGCGAGGGTGCCCCGCTGATGCTAGTCGAGCGGATCGCCTACGCGCAGGCGGGCCACCCGGTCGAGTTCGCCCGCGACCTGTTCCGCGGTGACCGGACCCGGATCGTCATGTGGACCTCCGAGCTCACCCATGTCGGCTAAGGCCGGCCCCGTAGGGCCGGTCTCCGGTAATTCGGCGGCTGGCTCCCTCGGGCCGGCCTCCGGTAATTCAGCGGCCGGCCCCAGGCTGCTCGCGGTGAGCGACCTGCATGTGGGCTATCCGCAGAACCGGGAACTGGTGGCGGACCTGCGGCCGCGGTCGGCGGCGGACTGGCTGCTGGTGGCCGGCGACGTGGGGGAGCGGCTGCCGGACATCGAGTGGGCGCTGCGCACCCTCAGCGAGCGGTTCGCCCAGGTCGTCTGGGTGCCTGGGAACCACGACCTGTGGACGCACCGCACCGACCCGGTCCGGCTTCGCGGTGAGCAGCGCTACTGGCGCCTGGTGGAGTTCTGCCAGCGGCTGGGCGTGCTCACCCCCGAGGACCCGTACCCGGTCTGGGACGGGCCCGGCGGGCCGGTCCGGATCGTGCCGCTGTTCCTGCTCTACGACTACTCGTTCCGGCCGGACGGCGCGCAGACCAAGGCCGAGAGCCTGGCCCGCGCCTACCAGACCGGGGTGGTGTGCACCGACGAGCGGTGGCTGCACCCCGACCCGTATCCGAGTGCGGAGGAATGGTGCTGGGCCCGCGTCGACGCGACGCAGGCGCGGCTGGCGGCCCTGCCGCCGGGGCCGCCGGCCGTGCTGGTGAATCACTTCCCGCTGATCAGGGAGCCCACCCGGGTGCTGCGGTACCCGGAATTCGCCCAGTGGTGCGGCACCACCCGGACCGACGACTGGCACGTCAGGTTCAACGCCGCGGCCGTGGTCTACGGCCACCTGCACATCCCGCGGACGATCTGGCGGGACGGGGTCCCGTTCGTCGAGGTGTCGCTCGGCTATCCGCGGGAGTGGCAGCGCCGGCCCGCCCCGCCGGACCTGCCGCGCCAGGTGCTGCCCCCGATACCGGGTGCTGCCCCGGATGCGGGGCACGGCCCCGGATAACCGGGCTATCAGCGTTAACTGAACGGTCAGTGTGAAGCGCTCACACTCCGCTGTGCGCCTGGCCGGCCCGGCGCGGCGCGAACCAGCCCAGGTCGGGCTGGTTCTGGTCGAGGTGGACCGAGAACAGGGCCCACACCACCTTGCCCGCCTCGGTGGGGGCGGTGCATCCCCAGCGGTCGCTCAGGGCGCTGATCACGTGCAGCCCGCGGCCGCTCTCGGCCAGGTAGTCAGGCTCCTTCGGCTCCGGCAGCCGGGGGCTCGGGTCAGCCACCGCGCACAGCACGAAGTGGCCGGGCTGGACCAGCCCGAGACGGACCGGCCAGCGGCTCAGGTGCGCCGGCCCGGCCGGGGTCTGGGCCTGAGTCCGGGCCTGGGCTTGGGGTACCCCGTGCCGCAGCGCGTTGGTCAGCAACTCCGACACCACCACCGCCACATCGTCACCGCGGTCCTGCACACCCCAGCGCCGCATCGTGGACAGGCAGAAATCGCGGGCGGTGCCGACCGATCTCGGGTCCATCCCCGGCGTCCGCTGGGCGAGCCGCGGGAAACAGGTCCAGTCCGTCGAGGCCAGCCCGGGCGTCCGCTGGCGGGCACCGCTCGCCGCGGCCGCCATCGCCACCGCAGGCGCCAGCCAATGCCAGCCCAAGTGGCTTATCGCGTGGCCTGCCAGGCCTAATGGCTGTGCCGTCATTGCCTTCCGAGGAATCTGTCGTTACCGGGAACGGCCAACAGGGGCCATCTTGCCCCATGCACGTTACGTTTGCAACGCCCGCTGCACGCACGGTTGCACGTGCATTCGGTCTGTTAGGCTGCACAGTGCAGGTCAGCATTACCGCACCCGCGACGGGTGCGCTTCCCCTCGTCCTGGGAGGAAAAGTTGCAGGTCAAGAACGGTATCCCGGCTGGAGAGCTGGACGCCCGATGGCGGAAGTCCACCGCCAGCAACCCCAGCGGCAGTTGCGTGGAGGTGGCCGTACTGCCGGGCGACTCGATCGCGATGCGCAACTCCCGGTTCCCGGCTGGTCCGGCCCTCATCTACACCCGCGCGGAGATCGCCGCGTTCCTGGCTGCGCTCAGGGACGGCGAGTTCGACGACCTGTAAACCCCGCCGTGAGCTGGGCCGGCTCAGCAATGAACCGGGCCGAAACGGACGAAACGACCGGTATGGCTCTCGTTAATGCGCGGTTGGAGCGCATGCAATCGACTGCGGGCGCGCCATGAATAAAACGTGAAATTCGACCCGGGACACCGGCTGGTCCCGGTGATATCGTGCTCTGTGTGTTCCGCTTAGTAGTGGTTCATGCTGCTGTTGGCAGATACCATGCGCGCGCAATGGCGCCACGGGGCTGAGCGTTCGACATCGGCCGGGGGGTCTGTGAAGTGGCTGGTCAACCATGGGGTCGGGAGTGGCATGGAGCCGAAAGCTGAGATGGGATCTGTCTATCCGGCCGGCAACCCGTCGAACGGGTCACTGACCGGGCCGCGGGCCGGTGCCACCGTCGTCCGGATGGTGCTCGGCGCCCAGCTGCGCCGCCTCCGCGAGGAGGCCGGGCTCACCCCGGAACAGGCCGGCTACGAGATCCGGGCGTCGCGGTCGAAGATCAGCCGCCTGGAGCACGGCCGGGTGGGCTTCAAGATCCGCGACGTCGAGGACCTGCTGACCCTGTACGGGCTCACCGACCAGAAGCTGCGCCTTGGCCTGCTCGCGCTGGCCGAGCAGGCTAACGAGCAGGGCTGGTGGACCCAGTACAGCGACATCCTGTCGGACTGGTTCGAGACCTACCTGGGCCTGGAGGCCGCAGCCTCGCTGATCCGGACCTTTGAGCTGCAGTTCGTCCACGGCCTGTTCCAGACCAGGGACTACGCGCGGGCGGTCACCATGCTGGGCTACAGCGCCGCCCCCGAGGTGGAGGTCAACCGCCGGGTCGACCTGCGGATGGCCCGCCAGGAGCTGCTCGTCAGTCCCCAGCCGCCCCGGGTCTGGTCCGTCATGGACGAGGCGGCGCTGCGCCGGCCGATCGGCGGCCGGGACGTGATGCGCGCCCAGCTGGCCCACCTCGTCGAGGTGGCCACGATGCCCGCGGTGACCCTGCAGGTCGTGCCGTTCCGCCGGGGCGGGCACGCGGCCGCGGGCGGCTCGTTCACCGTGCTGCGCTTCGGCGAGCCGGATCTGCCGGATGTGGTCTACATCGAGCAGCTCACCAGTGCCCTGTACTTGGAGCGGCGTTCCGACGTGGACCATTACATGGAGATCATGAACCGGCTGAGCGCGGAGGCGCTCACCCCGTCCGGGACCACTCGCCTGATCAAGGAAATAATCAAGGACACCTGAGCTCGTCCCATTGTTTGTCCCACGTGTTCGCCCCACGGCCCCGCCCCACGCGCGGGGCCGTGGGACGTTAAGCCGCCTATGTGAGGACACGCGTTTGCCGGAACGGGCCGGGGGCACCTCACCGGGGCCAGGGCGCTGAAATGCATGGTGAGTGGGAGGAGTTATGGTCGCATGGTCTACGCGGTGAACACGCCCGGCCACGGGTGCGCGCCGCGAAGGCAGGCCGGTACATCGACCAGGGACGGACATGGTGGCGCAGGAGGCTTTGATCTGGCCGGGCAACAGCTATCCGCTCGGGGCGACCTTTGACGGCGTGGGCACCAACTTCGCCCTGTTCTCCGAGGTGGCTGAGCGGGTTGAGCTGTGCCTGTTCGGCGAGCGCGGTGCCGAGACCCGGGTCCCGCTGCATGAGGTGGACGGCTTCGTCTGGCACGGGTACCTGCCGGGGGTGAGCCCGGGCCAGCGGTACGGCTACCGCGTGCACGGGCCCTACAACCCCGCGGCCGGGCAGCGCTGTAACCCGGCCAAGCTGCTGCTCGACCCGTACGCGAAGGCCATCGAGGGCAGTGTGCAGTGGGATCAGGCCGTGTTCGCCTACCCGTTCGGCCACCCCGACCAGCGCAACGACGAGGACTCCGCGCCGCACGTGCCCCGCTCCGTGGTGATCAACCCGTTCTTCAGCTGGGATTCCGACCGGCACCCGCGGACTCCGTACCACGAGACCGTGGTCTACGAGACCCATGTGCGCGGGCTCACCAAGCTGCATCCCGAGGTGCCCGAGACGCAGCGTGGCACCTACCAGGGGCTGGCCCATCCTGCGGTCATCGATCATCTGCAGAAGCTGGGCGTGACCGCGGTCGAACTGATGCCGGTGCATCAGTTCGTCAGCGACGCGATCCTGGCCGAGCGCGGGCTGGACAACTACTGGGGCTACAACACCATCGGCTTCTTCGCCCCGCATAACGCCTACGCCGCCAGCGGCGCCCGCGGCGAGCAGGTGCAGGAGTTCAAGTCGATGGTCCGGACGCTGCACCAGGCCGGTATCGAGGTCATCCTCGACGTGGTCTACAACCACACGGCCGAGGGCAACCATCTGGGGCCCACGCTGTCCTTCCGGGGCATCGACAACGCCTCGTATTACCGGCTGGTCGGCGACGACCCGCAGTTCTACATGGACACCACCGGCACCGGCAACAGCCTCCTGATGCGGCACCCCCACGTGCTGCAGATGATCATGGACTCGCTGCGCTACTGGGTGACCGAGATGCACGTGGACGGCTTCCGCTTTGACCTGGCCGCGGCGCTGGCCCGGCAGTTCCACGAGGTGGACCGGCTGTCGGCGTTCTTCGACATGGTCCAGCAGGACCCGATCATCTCCCAGGCCAAGCTCATCGCCGAGCCGTGGGACGTGGGCGAGGGCGGTTATCAGGTGGGGAACTTCCCGCCGCTGTGGACGGAATGGAACGGCAAGTACCGGGACACGGTGCGTGATTTCTGGCGCGGTGAGCACGCCACGCTGCCCGAGTTCGCCTCCCGGCTGACCGGCTCCAGCGACCTGTACCTCGACGACGGCCGCCGCCCGGTCGCCTCGGTGAACTTCGTCACCGCGCACGACGGCTTCACACTCGCCGACCTGGTCTCCTACGACCACAAGCACAACGAGGCCAACGGCGAGGACGGCCGGGACGGCACCGACGACAACCGGTCGTGGAACTGCGGCGTCGAGGGCCCCACGGACGACCCCGCCGTGGCCGTCCTGCGTGACCGGCAGAAGCGCAACTTCCTGTCCACGGTCCTGCTCTCCCAGGGCATTCCGATGCTGCTGGGCGGGGACGAGATGAGCCGCACCCAGCACGGCAACAACAACGCCTACTGCCAGGACAACGAGATCTCCTGGGTGCACTGGCCGCCGTCGCCGGACGAGGCCATCCCCGGGGGCTACCAGGGCGACCAGGAGCTTGTCGACTTCGTCCGCAGACTGCTCCGGCTCCGCGCTGATCATCCGGTATTCCGCCGCCGCCGTTTCTTCAGTGGCCAGGCGGTCCGCGGCAAGAGCGGCGGGCCGGATCAGCCGGGCGACATCGTCTGGTTTACCCCGGCGGGTGAGGAGATGACCGATGACGACTGGGCCGTGGGCTTCGCCAAGTCCCTCACCGTGTTCCTGAACGGTGACGCGATCACCGAGCCTGACCCGCGGGGCGAGCGGATCCGCGACGAGTCGTTCCTGCTCCTGTTCAACGCGAGCGAGCTGGATCTGGAGTTCACCGTCCCGCCGCAGCGCTACGGGGATCAATGGGTGAAGGTCCTGGATACCGCGCTCCCGCTGAGTGCCCTGGCGGACGCGCCCGCCGCCAAGCCCGGTGACGCGGTCGCCATCCCCAGCCGGTCCATGCAGGTACTCGGGCGTGTCTAGTCCTGGCCCGGGGGGGCGACCCCCCGGACCCCCCGATTCGCCGGCTCGGAGGGACACGCCTCCGGCGCGCCCCGCCTCCCCGGCATCAGCACCGGTTTCGACCTACCGGCTGCAGCTCCAGCCGGGCTTCGGATTCTCCGCCGCCGCCGCCAGCGCGGACTATCTGGCCGACCTGGGCGTCACCCACGTGTACCTGTCGCCCATCCTGCAGGCCACGCCCGGCTCGACGCACGGCTACGACGTGGTAGACCACACCCTGGTGTCGGAGGAGCTGGGCGGCGAGGCCGCGTTCCGGGCCATGGCCGGCCGGTTCGGCGACCTCGGGCTCGGCGTGATCGTGGACATCGTGCCCAACCACATGGCCGTCCCGGTGCCCGAGTCGCTCAACCGGCCGCTGTGGTCGGTGCTGCGGGACGGCCCGGGCTCGCCGTTCGCGGCCTGGTTCGACGTGGACTGGGCCGCGCAGGACGGCCGGCTGCTGATGCCGGTCCTGGGTGGCCCGGTCAGCGACTGCCTCGGGGACCTGAAACTGGACAACCGCGGCCCTGAGCCGGTGCTCCGGTACTTCGACCATGTGCTGCCCGTGCGTCCGGGCACGGTGCGCCTGCCGCTGACCGACCTGCTGGACGCCCAGCACTACCGGCTGGCCGACTGGCACCTCGCCGGGAGGGAGCTGAACTGGCGGCGGTTCTTCGATATCAGCTCGCTGATCGCCGTCCGGGTCGAGGATCCGGCGGTGTTCGAGGCCACCCACGAGGTGATCCTCCGGCTGGTGGCCGAGGGGCTCATCGACGGGCTCCGGGTGGATCACCCCGACGGGCTCGCCGACCCCCGCGGTTACCTGCGCCGGCTCGCGGACCGCACCGGCGGCTTGTGGGTGTCCACCGAGAAGATCCTCTCTGGGCACGAGGAGCTGCCTGCGGACTGGCCGTGCGCCGGGACTACCGGCTACGACGCGCTGGGCGTGGTCGGCGGCCTGTTCCTGGACCCGGCCGGGGCCGAGCCGCTGACCACCGCCTACCAGCGGCTGACCACCGGGCCGGGCGAGTTCACCGGGGTGGCCAGGGACGCCAAGCGCGAGGAGGCCGGACAGGCGCTCGCAGCCGAGGTGTCCAGGCTGGCCCGGCTGGCCGGCGACGCCGGGCACCCGGATCTGGACGGGCTCAGCGTCAGCGAGCGGGCGGCTGTCCTCGTCGAACTGCTCACCGCGATGCCGGTGTACCGGGCTTACGTGGTGCCTGGCGAGCCGGCCCCGCCGCAGTCGGCCGTGATCGTGGCCGGGGCCGCCGGGGCCGCCCGGGTGCGGCTGCCGGAGCGGCTGCACCCGGCCCTGGACGCCGTGGTCAGCCTGGTCCTGGGCCGCGGTGCTGTCGATGGCCCGCACGCCCGGTTGATCGTGGCGTTCCAGCAGGTCTGCGGGCCCGTGATGGCCAAGGGCGTCGAGGACACCGCGTTCTACCGCTGGTCCCGGCTGGTCGCGCTGAACGAGGTGGGCGGCGACCCAGATGCCTTCGGGGCCAGCCCGGCGGAGTTCCATGAGTTCGCCGCGCGGCTGGCCCGGGACTGGCCGGCCACCATGACCACGCTGTCCACGCACGACACCAAGCGCCAGGAGGACGTGCGGGCCCGGCTCGCGGTACTGGCCGAGATCCCGGAGGCCTGGGCCGCTGAGGTGGCGCGCTGGCACGAGCGCGCCGCGGCCCTGGCCAGCGGGGCGGTGCCGGAGCCGGACACCGAGTACCTGATGTGGCAGACCCTGGCCGGGGGCTGGCCACTGGACCGTGAGCGGCTGACCGGGTACCTGCGCAAGGCGATGCGCGAGGCCAAGAGCCGGACCTCGTGGACCGACCCGGACCCCGAGTATGAGTCGCAGGTGCTGACCTTCGCCGAGCTGGTCCTGGAGGACGAGGAGCTGACCGGGCAGATCGGGCGCTTCGTGACCGGGCTGGCCGGGGACGCGGGGGCGAACGCCCTCGGCGCCAAGCTCGTGCAACTCACCATGCCCGGCGTGGCCGACACCTACCAGGGCTGCGAGCTGGCCGGCCTGCGCCTGGTCGACCCGGACAACCGCGCGCCGGCCGACTTCACCCGTGGCCGGGACCTGCTGGCCGCGCTGGATGCCGGTGACCAGCCCCCCGGCCTGGATCCTGGTCACCTGGACACGGCGAAGCTGCTGGTCACGGCCCTAGCGCTGCGGCTGCGCCGGGCGCACCCGGCCTGGTTCGCGGGGGAGTACACCGCGCTGACCGCCGAGGGGCCGGCGGCCCGGCACGCGGTCAGCTTCGCCCGGGGCGGGAACGCGGTCACCGTGGTCACCCGGCTGCCGGCTGGCCTGCGGCGCCGCGGTGGCTGGGCCGGGACCGTCCTGCCCCTGCCGCACGCTGGCCCGTGGCGGGACGTGCTGACCGGTGCCTCCCACGCGGATTCGCGCCCGCTGCTGTCCGATCTGCTGCAACGCCAGCCCGTGGCCCTGCTCGTGCCGGAAACGCACCAGTGAGCGTGTTCCGGGTCTGGGCTCCGGACGCCGAGCAGGTCGAGGTGCAACTGGGATCGGAGGCCATGGGCGGCGGGACTCCGCAGCCCATGCGCCCGGCCGCTACCCCGGGCTGGTGGGACGCGGACCTGCCGGAGGCGTCCGCCTCCGGGACCGACTACGCGTTCCGGGTCGACGGCGGCGAACCCTTGCCGGACCCGCGGTCCCCCTGGCAGCCGCTGGGCACCGAGGGCCCGAGCCGCACCTACGATCACGGGGCCTTCCGCTGGACGGACCAGGGCTGGCGGGGCGGGCCGGTGCGCGGCGCGGTGATCTACGAGATGCACGTGGGCACGTTCACCCCGGAGGGGACGTTCGACGCGGCGATCGAGCATCTCGGTCATCTCGCTGACCTGGGCGTGGACATGATCGAGCTGATGCCGGTGGCCGCGTTCCCCGGCCAGCACGGCTGGGGTTACGACGGCATCGACCTGTGGGCCGTGCACGAGCCCTATGGCGGGCCGGACGGGCTGAAGCGGTTCGTGGACGCGTGCCACGCCCGCCGGGTGGCCGTCCTGCTCGACGTGGTCTACAACCACGTCGGCATCGGCAACCGGCTGGCCGACTTCGGCCCGTACTTCACCGAAGCACACGTGACCCCCTGGGGTCCAGCGGTGAACCTGGACCAGCCCGGCTCCGACGAGGTGCGCGGCTTCCTGATCAGCAACGCGCTGATGTGGCTGCGCGACTACCACCTGGATGGGCTGCGGCTCGACGCGGTTCATGCCTTCGAGGACCACCGCGCGCTGCACTTCCTGGAGGAACTGGCCGTGGAGGTCCAGGCGCTCGGCACCCGGCTGAACCGGGACCTGGTCCTCATCGCCGAATCGGACCTCAACGACCCAGGGCTGGTCAGCTCCCGGGAGGCTGGCGGGTACGGCCTCACGGCCCAGTGGAGCGACGACTTCCACCACGCGGTGCACGCGGCGGTCACCGGGGAACGGCAGGGTTACTACGGCGACTTCGGCTCGATCGGGGCCCTGGTCAAGACGCTCACCCGGGTGTTCTTCCACGACGGGAACTACTCATCGTTCCGCGGCCGTAGCCACGGCCGGCCGGTGGACCTGCTCCGCATCCCCAGTTTCCGCTTCCTCGGTTACCTGCAGGATCACGACCAGGTCGGTAACCGGGCAACGGGGGACAGGATCTCCAGCGGGCTGTCCGCCGACCTGGTCAAGGTGGGCGCCGGGCTGGTGCTGGCCGCGCCGTTCACCCCGATGCTCTTCATGGGCGAGGAGTGGGCCGCGTCCACCCCCTGGCAGTACTTCACCGACCACACCGACCCCGGGCTGGCCAACGCGGTCGCCGAGGGCCGCCGGGCGGAGTTCGGCGCGCACGGCTGGGGACCCGCGGAGGTACCGAACCCGCAGGACAAGCAGACCTTCCTCCGCTCGAAGCTGGACTGGGCTGAGCGCGACACTCCGCGGCACCAGGAGATCCTGGCCTGGTACCGCGAGCTGATCGCGCTGCGCCGGGCCTGGCCGGAACTGACCGATCCGCAGCTGGCCCGGGTGCAGGCCGACCACGACGAGGCGCAGCGCTGGCTGGTGCTGCACCGCGGGCGGCTGCGGATCGCGGCCAGCCTGGGTGAGCAGCCGCTGCTGCTCCCGCTGGGCGCCCGGGGGAGCGCCGTGCTCGCCGCCAGCAGTTCCGGGGTCGCACTCGACGGGGAGCAGCTCAGCATGCCGCCGGCGTCGTTCGCGGTCGTGGCCACCTAGGGCAGCCCCGCACAAGTTCCTGACTGGGTCTTGGTGACTGAGCGTTGCTGTCATGCGGCTTCGGGGAGGGGCGGTCTGTGGTCCGAGCTGGAGGAGGCGTTCGAGGTAGCGGGCGTGCTCGGCGTCGGCGTGGTACTCCGCAACGAGCCCGCGTGGGGGCTATTTTGCTTGCGAGACTGTTGTCTCCCCTGCCGGCGGCGTGAGTCCGACGAGCTTGGAGAGGAACCGGTCGGCTTGCTCGGGGAAGGGCGGCCAGGGCAGGTCAGGCTCGTTGATCCGCAGAGACAGCATGCCGATGACGGCCGTCCGGAGATCGAGTGCGACGGTGGCGGCGTCCCCTGGCGGGGCAACCCCGGCGTCCATGCAGCGCTGCACCGCAGCCGTAGTGCGCGTGACCGCGGCCTCCTTGAAGGGCATGCCGACCTTGCTCTCGTGCATCACCTTGTGGAGGCCGGGATGCTCCTGCATCCAGGCCGCCTGCGCCAGGATC
>DASQRM010000205.1:0-2532 GCA_035642895.1 Streptosporangiaceae bacterium
CAGCTGGTCATTCCGGTGACTCCGGAGCGCAGGATGTTCCGGGTTCATGACCCGTCTGTCGACCCGGACGCCCCGGGCGGTCCACTGCCCCCGGTAGGCGCGCTCATCAGCACCAACCGCGAGCAACTCTGGGTCGGCAGCCTGCAGGAGGACATCGACGTCCGGCTCGTGCTCGAAGAGTGGGACGAGGCACCGCCGCCGTGCGGCGACGCGTGGGACGAAGAGGCCAAGGGCAGCATCTACCTGCGCGGGCAGCTGAGCATCAGCATGGGCCTGGCCGGCACCGCGGTCCGCGGGCTACGGCTCGCGGGCGGGGTCGGGGACTACTCAGTCCGTGTTTACGCCGGCAACCGCGATCAGGTGACGCGCCGCTATGCGCAGCTTTTCGACCGGCACCGCAATCCGCTCAGCGACGAGTTCCAGCAGGAGAAGAAGACCCTCGAGGGCCTCGAACGCTACCTCGTCCAGCTGTGGCGGGAGTCCTTAGCGAGCCACGGTCCCCCGCCCGCGGCTCCCCATCGCCCCGAAGGGGGTTACGGGCTGGCGGCTGACGACACGACATGGTCCGCCGCCTGACCCTCGGTCGGCTTGGCCTGACCGGTGCCGGTCCTAGCCCCGGCTGAGGACGGTGCCGCCGAGGCGGCACCGGTTGCGCTGGCACCCGTGGTCGCCGACGCGAGCGGGGAATTGCGCGGCTGGCCGCCGGTCCCGGTGGATGCGACCGACACGTTGCTCGGGGTTCCCGCGGTCGCCTGGGTGGACGGACGATGGCTGTCAGCGCGGAACGGGATCATCGCGTAGACCATGAGCGAGACCATCGCGACGAGCAGGACCGTGAACAGCGAGCCGATGATGCGCGCCCGGGGGGAACGCAGGATGCGGGACGGCCCGGGGCGCCGGAAGGCCGTCATGCAGGTGGCCAGCCCAGGATCGTCAGTCGCGAGCCGCCGCTCGATCTCGGCGAGCTCACGCTGCTCGTCCGCCGACAGCGCCATTCAGCAACCTCCACGTCGTGTACCGGCTGGGTACCCTCTCACTATCTCTCAGGAGCCGGTCTTTATCCAATCGTTCTGGCTTCGTACTTCGCCCGTTTTCTTTCCGACCGCCCGGCGGCCCCGCGCCGGGCGAGGTTGAATACTTCCGGCGAGCCAGCGGGCAACACCCTTGCGATCATCGAACAACCATTCTATCGTGTTCGGTATGCGCTGGGACAATCTGCGGCTCGATGAGCCGCTGGAAGCCGCGGAGGGCGGGGACCTTTTCACCGCGCCCCAGGACCGGGCGCTCCCGCTGATCGAGCGCGGCGCGGTCGCCCGCACCTTCGATACGCCGGGTTTCCGTGGCATGACGTTCTTCGAGGTGCAGGCTAAGTCCGTGGTGAACCGGGTGCCGGAGGCCTCCCGGATGCCGTTCAAGTGGACGATCAACCCCTACCGGGGCTGCCAGCACGCCTGCGTGTACTGCCTGGAAGGCGAGACGCCGATTCTCATGGCGGACGGCAGGACCAGGCCCCTGGCTCAGCTGCGGGCCGGGGACGGGATCTACGGAACGGTCCGGCGGGGCAGCGGCCGCGAGTACGTGCGTACCACCGTGCTGGCGCACTGGTCCACGGTCAAGCCCGCCTACCGGGTCCTGCTCGAGGACGGCACTCAGCTCGTCTGCAGCGGCGATCACCGCTTCCTGACCGAGCGCGGGTGGAGGTACGTCACCGGGGGCGGGTTCGGCGGGCTACGGCGGCGCCCGCACCTGTCGGCCGGCCAGGCCCTGATGGGCGCCGGCGGCTTCGCTGAGCCGCCCAAGCAGACCGCGGCCTACCGGCGCGGATACCTGTGCGGCCTGATCCGCAGCGACGGGAGCGACGGCCACTACGCCTATCCCCAGCTCGACCGGCCCGCCGACCGCACCTTCCTGTTCCGGCTCCCGCTGGGGGGTCAGGAGAACCGGGAAGGGCTGGCCAGGACGGCCGGCTACCTGGCCAGGGCGGGCATCGGGTGCGTCGGCTTCAGCCTGCCCGACGAGACCGGCACGGCGGGGCATGCCGGGCGCCGGGAGCTGACGGCGGTCCGCACCGGCAGCGCCGAACAGGTGCGAACGCTCGGCTGGCTGCTGGACTGGCCGGACGATCCGGCCCCGGACTGGCACAAGGGCTTCCTGGCGGGCGTCTTCGACGCGCACGGAAGCTACCGGGACGGGATCCTGCGGCTGGCTCCGGCCGATCCGGCGATCAACGGCTGGCTGGTGTTCTCGCTGGAATCCCTCGGCTTCGGCTACGCGGTGGAACGGCCGGACGGACGCGCGTGCGTCCGGGTGCGGGGCGGGCTCGCCGGGGCGCTGCGGTTCTTCCACACGACCGATCCCGCCGTCACCACGCATCGGTCGATCGAGGCCGCCGCGGTAGAGACCGGCGACGGCCTCCGGGTGACCGGCGTCGAGCGGCTCGGGCTGCAGGTGCCGATGTACGACATCACCACCGGGACCGGCGATTTCATCGCCAACGGCGTGGTGAGCCACAACTGCTTCGCCAGGAAGTCG
>DASQRM010000206.1:0-2503 GCA_035642895.1 Streptosporangiaceae bacterium
CTGGCGGCCGGGGACGATCACGCCCTCGTGGAGATCTTCGACCGCCTTGCGCCCGTGGTGTACGGTGCGGCGCTGCGCGTTCTGGGAGAGGGCGCCGCCGCGCAAGACGTCGTGCAGGATGTGTTCGTGGACTTGTGGAGCTATCCGGGCCGGTATGACCCGGAAGCCGGGCCGCTGCGTAGCTTTCTCACGGTGC
Source organism: Streptosporangiaceae bacterium (assembly GCA_035642895.1). Taxonomy (GTDB): domain Bacteria; phylum Actinomycetota; class Actinomycetes; order Streptosporangiales; family Streptosporangiaceae; genus RYN-230. The sequence goes on from DASQRM010000206.1 coordinate 197, forward strand.
TGGCCCGGCATCGCGCGGTGGACCTGGTGCGCAGCGAGCTTCGCCGGATCGCCCGGCAGGAACGGCATTTCCGGATGGCTCCCGGGCATCCGCCGCCATCGCCCGGCGATGAGGTGGTCGCATGGGAGGCGGCCAGCCTGGTGCGGGACGCGGTCCAGCACCTCCCCGGTGCTCAGCGCCGGGTCGTCGAGCTGGCCTATTTCCAGGGCCTGACCTGCCGTGAGGTAGCGCTGGCGGCCGGGATCCCGGAAGGAACCGCCAAGTCACGGCTCAGGCTGGCCCTGGCCAAGCTGGAAACCATGCTGGACCGGCAGTTGCTGGAGTCGTCGTGACCACGCTCCCGCACCCGTCCGCCTCTGGCGGCTTGCCCGCCGGGATGCGTGAGCGCGTGCTGGCTGCCTCGTGGCAGGCCCGGCCCGCGGGACGGCCCGAACCCGAGCCCGCGGAGATCTCCCCGGCCGAGGCGTTCCGCCGGGCCGCAGACGCCCTGGACGGGCTGCTCGCCACCCTCGGCGATGACGACTGGCTGGTGCCGGTCCTGCGCGACCTGGACGTGCAGGGCCTGGTCGGTCACCTGATCGGTGTCGAGGAGGATGTGCACCGCTGCCTGTCCGGAGACCCGGGGGTGGCCGACACCGACCATGTCGAGGCGTCCCAGCCCACGGCCGCCCGCCAGGCCGGCCGCCGGGCCCACCAGACCCGGGCCGAATGGCGCCGGGTGGTCGGCCGGACCCTCGACCTCGCCCGGGCCCGGGCCGGCTCTCCGGCCGGGCTGGCCCCCCCGGCCGGGCTGGCTCTGCACGGCATGCGCCTTTCGCTGGATGCCTTGCTGGTGGTCCGCGCGTTCGAGCTTTGGACCCATGACAATGACATCCGCCAGGCGGCCGGCCTGCCTCTGGCGGTGCCGGATCCGTCAGTCCTGCGGCTGATGACCGGCCTGGCCGCCCCGGCGCTGCCGCTCGGTGCGGCCCGCACCGGCCTGGACCCGGCCGTGCACGTCCACCTGGTGCTGACCGGGCCCGGTGGGGGGACCTGGGACGTCGTGCTCGGGGAAGGCGGCCGCGATCCGGCGTCGGTGCGCATCGTCACCGGCACGGTCGGGTTCTGCCGCCTGGTCGCCAACCGGGTGGCTCCGGCCGATCTTGACCTGGACATCACCGGCGACCGGGGCCGGGCCGCCAGCGTCCTGGCCGCCGCCGCGGCGCTCGCGCTTGACTGAGGCGCGGCCCGGGAACGGGTGATCCGCCGCCTGGACCGGCGACGTACCCCAGTCGGAAGCTGCGGGCGACGAGGCCCGCAGCGCGAGGAGGGGGTTCCAGATCATGAGTGTGCTAATCACCGGGAAGTTCCAGGGCGACACGGCCAAGTTCCGGCAGGCTCTCACCGACCGGGCGGGCGAGTTCGCGAAGATCAGCGACATGGCCCGGGCGGAAGGCGGGCTGCATCATCGGTTCGGGATCGGTGACGGCTTCGTCGTCATGGTCGACGAGTGGGAGACCGCGGAGCACTTCCAGCGGTTCTTCGCCAACCCCGAACTCCAGGCGTTCATCGGGTCCATCGGTGCCGCTCCGGTCCCTCCGGAGATCACCATCACCGAGGCCATCAGCTCCCCAGACCAGTACTAAGGAGGGCTGCTGTGAGCGCCGAGGACAACATCAAGACGATTACGCAGGTCTACGAGGCATTTGGCCGCGGTGACGTGGCGGCGATCCTGGCCGAGGTGTCCGACGACGTGGACTGGGCCGCCGAGGCGGCGTCGGCGGACGCCCCCTGGTACGGGGTGCGCCACGGGCGGGACGGGGTGGCAGCGTTCTTCACGGAGTTCGGTTCCACCATGGAAGTCGAGGAGTTCACCCCGGTCTCAATCGCCGCCAACGATGACGACGTGCTCACCGTGGTCCGGTTCCGGGCCCGGTCGCGCGGCACGGGAAAGACCGCGGCGATGGACCTGCACCACTTCTTCAGGTTCCGGGACGGAAAGATCGCTTACTACCGGGGCACCGAGGACACCGCCCAGACCGCCCAGGTGGTCCAGGGCTGATCATGCCGGGGCCGCACCGTCCATGATCACGCTCAATATGGGGCGATATGCGCCCGTACTGAGCTGGCGCAGTTTCCACTCTTCCCGCGCGCCGTGCGTTTAATCGGGGTGATTTGTCCGGTTTGGCGTGCCGTCCGCGGGAAAAGTGGGCTGGTGGTGCAGAAGGGGTGTGTGGTTCCGGTACCGGCGGGGCCGGTGGAGTAGTGGGGGCCTGCGTGGCTAATGGGGCGAAAGAGATTGCCGGGGTTGGCCGGGTAGCGAGGTTG
>DASQRM010000207.1:0-16923 GCA_035642895.1 Streptosporangiaceae bacterium
ACAGTCTCCTCCACCCGGGTCCGGGGCGGGAGCAGGACGGGATGGCGCGCCCTCGCCACGAGGGACGAGTAGTGCACGATGACGCCGCGTACCGGCGCGATCTGGCGGCCGGCCGGAACCATGACGTGGATGGCCGGAGCAGGCGTGGCCACGAGCCCGTATAACTCAGCGGCCGAATGATGGCTGAGCACCGCCACCGGCCCGGTCCGCAGTACGGCCGCCCAGAGCATGGCCGCCCGGCCCGGCTCGCCGCTGAACGCCGCGTACACACCGGTGTGCAGACGCTGCCAGCGGCCACTCCGCCAGGCTGCCTTGATCTGCTTATCGGTCATCCCGGCCCGCAGCGCCTGGGCCCGGCTCAGCACCCCAGCCTGAACCTCTAGCAGGTCGCGGGCCGCAGCAGGTATCGCGCGAGTCATGCCACCAACCTGGCCAATCCCCGCACCCTTGTCACCCCCAGAATCCCGCTCTGTGGATAACCCAGAACTCGTCGTTGATCTGTTCGGATTTTGGCCCTTATTCGGGCCAAAATCCGAACAGGTAACGGAGGGCCGGGGGCCGGGGGTCGGGGTGCTGGGGTTAGCCGGCGGCGCGGACGGCGGCGGCCAGGCGGTCGGCCGTGCGCTGGGCCTGCTCGGCTTCGACGGCTTCTACCATGACGCGGACGGCGGGCTCGGTGCCGCTGGGGCGGACCAGGACGCGGCCGGAGGTGCCGAGTTCTTGCTTAGCCGCGGCCACTGCCGAGGCCAGTTCCGGCGACTCGCTGACCCGGGCCTTGTCCACGCCGGGGACGTTCACCAGGACTTGCGGGTACTTGGTCATCACCGCCGCGACGTCGGCCAGCGGCAGGGCCTGGCGCGCGGCCGTGGCGAGCAACTGCAGGGCTGTGAGCAGGCCATCCCCGGAGGGGGCGTACTTAAGCATGATGATGTGCCCGGACTGCTCACCGCCGAGTCCGAAATGGCCGTCCCGCATGGCCTCGAGCACGTACCGGTCGCCTACCGCGGTCTCCACCACGGTGATTCCGGCGTCCTGCATGGCGTTACGAAAGCCGAGGTTGGACATGACCGTGGTGACCACGGTATTGCCGGGCAACTCGCCCCGGCTGGCCAGGGCGAGGGCCAGCACGGCGAGGATCTGGTCCCCGTCGATCACCTCGCCGTCCGCGCCGACCGCCAGGCAGCGATCGGCGTCGCCGTCGTGCGCGATACCGGCGTCCGCGCCCCGCTTGGTCACCTCCGCCGAGAGGATCTCCAGGTGGGTGGAGCCACAGCCGGCGTTGATGTTGTGCCCATCCGGCTCGGCGCCGATCGCGATGACCTCGGCACCGGCCCGCCGCAGCAACTGCGGGGCGAACGCCGCGGCGGCACCGTGCGCGCAGTCCACCACGACGGTCAGGCTGGCCAGCGGGCCAGCCACTGTGCCGTCCGCGGCGCCTGCGGACCCGGGCCGGGCCACGGAGGCGAGCAGGTGGTCGAGATAGCGGTCTGGCTCAGTGGTGGCGTCGGTCACCCGGCCGAAGCCTGCGGGCAGGTCGCTGCGCCGCCGGGGGGGCATCCCCAGGTGCGCCTCGATCTCGTCCTCGACCGCGTCGGGCAGCTTGAAGCCGCCCCGCCCGAAGAGCTTGATCCCGTTGTCTGGCGCCGGGTTGTGGCTCGCGGACAACATCACGCCGAGATCCGCGCCGAGGTCGCGGGTGAGGAAGGCGACCGCGGGGGTGGGAATCACACCGAGTCGTAGCACGTCCACACCCGACCCGGCCAGCCCGGCCACCACCGCTGCCTCGAGGAACTCCCCCGAGGCCCGGGGGTCGCGGCCCACCATCGCCAGCGGGCGGCGCCCGGATTCTTCCGCCGCGGCGAAGGCTCCCGTGTCGTGCAGGACTGACGCGGCGGCCCGGGCTACATCCATGGCCAGCTGGCCGGTCAGATCCTCCCCGGCCACTCCGCGGACACCATCAGTTCCAAACAGCCGGACCATAATCTCGCTACCCCCCGGTCATCTCGTTGTCGAGGCATGCCAAACAGAGTTGCGGGGGGTTGGCCGCAAACGCAGGTCAGCTGGTTAGCGCTTAGAGTACTGGGGCGCCTTGCGCGCCTTCTTCAGACCGTACTTCTTGCGCTCCTTGACCCGCGCGTCGCGAGTGAGGAAGCCGGCCCGCTTCAGCGTGGGCCGGTTGTCGGGGTCGACCAGGATCAGCGCCCGGGCGATGCCTAGGCGCAGCGCGCCTGCCTGCCCGGTGATGCCGCCGCCGCTGATAAGCGCGACCACATCGAACTGATTCTCCGCGCCCAGGGTCACGAACGGCTCGCTGATCAGCTGCTGGTGCACCTTGTTCGGGAAGAACTCGGCGAGCGTCCGGTCGTTGATCCGCCACTGCCCCGACCCGGGGACGATGCGAACCCGGGCGATGGCTTCCTTGCGGCGCCCGGTACCGAGCGCGCTTCCGGTCACGACCGGCTTACGGGCCGGCTGCCGCTCACCGCCGGCATCCGCGGCCGTCTCGGTGGTGTACTCCGACACGTGCTCGCCGGCGTCTTCCGCCGTCTCCACGCTGGAGCCCTCAGCGAGCTCCTGCGTGTCAGTGGACTCGGCCACGGTTCCTTCCTCGTACTTCCTCATCGATTCTGATCAGAATCGGTTCTGATCAGGGCGCCCGCAGGGCGGGGGTCCCCGGCGCAGCGCCGTGGGGCCTAACCGGTCAGCGGCTGCCCGCGCTGGCGGCAGGCGCCTGCTGGTCGATCTGGGTGATCTCGAACGGGGTGGGCAGCTGTGCCTCGTGGGGGTGATGCGGCCCGGCGTACACCTTGAGCTTGCGCAGCTGGCTGCGGCCCAGGGAGTTCTTCGGGAGCATGCCCTTGACGGCCTTCTCGATCACCCGCTCGGGGTGCTTGTCGAGCAGGTCACCGTAGGCCACCGAGGTCAGCCCGCCCGGATATCCCGAGTGGCGGTGCGCGAGCTTCTGCTCCAGCTTCCGGCCTGTGAGCGCGACCTTGTCCGCATTGACGACGATGACGAAGTCACCGGTGTCGATGTGCGGCGCGAAGATCGGCTTGTGCTTGCCGCGCAGCAAGATGGCCGCTTGGCTGGCCAGGCGGCCGAGGACGACGTCGGACGCGTCAATGACGTGCCACTGACGCTGGATGTCGCCGGCCTTGGGGCTGAATGTGCGCACGGTGGTAAGCCTTCGTGTGGTGGGACTTGATCTGGTTCCACGCCCGGGGCACAACAAACTCGGCTGCTATCCCAGGTGAGGGAGTCCGACGCGCTCGCCGCCGCGTAACCAGCCTCGCTGAGCGGGCACCGCGGGCATGCGAACACACATGGACGTCAAAGAAGGATACCGGCCGTTGCTAGTAACGGTCAAAGCGAGCGACGACGCGGGCAGGCCGGGACGGCCGCTCCGCCCAGGCCGGGCAGGCAAATTGCCGGTCCGCCCGAGGCTCGCTCTATAGAACGGTACGCTCCCGGCATGGGCTACCCGGGTGACGAGGGCGGCGGCCCGCCGGAGAGCCGACTGGACGGCAGGACGCGCCGGGCCGCGCTCTCATCTCAATCACGGGCAGCTCAGCCATGGGCTATTCCACCACGGGGACTCGCAGCCCCGGGCGAGGAAGAACCGGAGGAAGCCGCAGGCCGGCGCCAGGCACCGGCCACGGGCTCAGCCGGGACGACCGGGGGCAGCCCGGCCCCGCTGGGCTATGGGGGCACATCCGGGTACGGCGGGGAGACCGGCTACCCAGGCGGATCCAGCGGCAGTCACTGGCGCCCGGACGGCGCCCCTCCCTCCTACCCGGGCGCGAACGCAGGTCCGGCCGCGGCTGGATACAGGGCGGCTCCCCCGGCAGGTACGGGCTACCCACCAGCCGCCCTGGAGACGGGACGCCCGCCGGCTACCGCAGGCACGGGCTTCCCGCCGGCCACCCAGGGGCCGGCTCATCCGCCCGCCACCCCGGGCACGGGCTACCCGACGGCCACTCAGGGGCCGGCTCATCCGCCCGCCACCCCAGGTACGGGCTACCCGCCGGCCACCCGTGGGACCGGGTCCGGGCGTGGGACCGGCCGACGGAGACGTGAACCCGCCGAGGGCAACCAGCCCGGCCGCGGCGCCACCCAGCCCGCGCAGGCGCCGGCCATGCCCAACGGCGGTTCGCCGTCTCGGGAGAACGCATGGCGGCGCCCGGAACGGCGGCCCGGCCAGGAGATCCAGGGAGCGCCGGGCAACGGTTCTGCCAGCGGGGCATCGCAGCCTCGCGGGTCACTGTGGAGCGCCGGCGCCTTCCGGACGGCGGGTCCCAGCGGACGCGGCCCGGTGCGCGGATTCCCGCCCGCACCCGGAGCACCCGACCCGGTGTACCCGCCGGGCCAGTTCTCGCCGTGGAACGCGCCTGCGCTCCGCGCGGTGAGTGCGGCCGGGCGGTCCGCGCTGACGGCCGGGTCCGGCCCCGAGACATCCGAGCCCGAGTACTCGCTGCTGGCCGTGAGCGACCCGTCGGCGGACGCTACGGCCACCCAGACCTGGGCGGTACTCGACGACGCCCAACTGGCGGGCGAATGGACTACGGCTCCCGCAGGGACCCCGACCCGTTCCGGGCGGGACGAGAGCGGGCGCCCCGGGGCCGGCGAAGGCCCCCAGACCGGGCCAAGGGGATTCTTCGAGCCCGCCGACGGACTCGAGACACCGCCGGGACTCGCGGCACCAGAACTAGCCGCACCAGAACTAGCCGCACCGGGACTCGCGGGCCCGGCCGGACCCGTCACACCGTCGGGCTACGCGGGCCAGACGGGGTACGGGCAACCGGGGAGCAGCGGGCACCAGGGCGGGGCTGGCTTTCCCGGGGAGACCGGCTTCCCCGGCGAGCCGGGTTTTCCCGGCGACACCGAACTTCCCGGCGACAGCGGGCGTCCGGGCCAGACGGATCCGTCGCTGCGCGCGGCCCGGCCGGGTGGACGGCTGGCGGCGCGCCAACAGGAGAAGAGCCGGCCGGGGCAGGCCCGGCCGGAGCAAGGCCGTCCGCAGGGCTTCGCGGAAACCCCGGCCCCGGACACTGGCGGGACCGGACCCCGGGGGTCGCGGTCGGAGGCCCACGGCCGCAAGCCCCGCAAACCACGCAAACCGCCCAGCCGGGCCCGGATGTGGCTCATGCCGCTGGTCATGATGGTGGTCGTCATCGTCCTGATCACCGCGGCCTACCTGCACTTCCACCAGGGCCAGTCCACTGCGCCGACGGCGGCGTCGCCGGGCCGTCAGGACACCGCGTCCAGCAGCGCGTCACCCACGCTGGGACCCTGGAAACACATCACCACCCGGGCTGACGACCCGAAGGCTCTCTCGCTCACCGAGCTGTTCCCGGCCAATTACGCGGCGAGCGGGACCGTCACCCGGACCGTGCAGCGGGCCGGCCACAACTGCCCGGCCCTGGTGCTGGGGAATAAGCTGAAGACCGCTCTGCGCAAGGCCGGCTGCACCCAGGTGATGCGGGCGAGCTACCTGGCCGCCGGGCAGAAGATCATGGCTACTGTCGGGGTGCTGAACCTGGCCAACGTGACCGATACGGAGCGGGCCGGGAAGGCAACCGGCGCGACCGCATTCATCAAGCAGCTCGCGGCCCGCCGCGGCCCGACCAAGAACCTGACGAAGGGGACCGGGCTGGAAGAGGCCCAGATCAAGGGCCACTACCTGATCCTGACCTGGGCCGAGTTCACCAACCTGAAGGCTCCGGGCAGCGCGGCCCGGCGCAAGCAGCTGGACACGTTCTCCCGGCAACTGGTGGCCAGCACGGCTGGCATCAGCCTGACCAGCCGGATGGTGTTCGGCAAGCCCGAGATCCCGTAACCGGGCCGGCTCCCCGAGAGGTTGGGCACCAGGGGCTGGCCTCGCCCGCAGCGCGCTGAGCTGGACCGCGCCCCTCAGCCAAAGCCGGGCTCAGTCGGCGGCGGGCCGGACCCGCCGGGTAGCCAGGGCCCGCTCGGCAAGCTGGCCCGGCGGGGGATAACAAACCTCTTCCAGGCAGAGCCCGTGCGGCGGGACCACGGGGACGGCGGAATCACGGACCCGGGCGGTGAGCACCTGAGCCGGCCAGGACGGCGGCCGGGCCCCCTCCCCTACCTTGAGGAGCGCACCCACCAGGGCCCGCACCATCGAGTGGCAGAACGCGTCCGCGATCACGGTAGCCTCGGCCACTCTGGGCACTCCGGATCCGGGCACTCCGGATCCGGGCACTCCGGATCCGGGCACCGTGAGTTCGGGCCGGGACCAGGAGAGGGACAGCAGCTCGCGCACGGTGGTCGCCCCCTCGCGGCGGCGGCAGAAGGCGGCGAAGTCATGCTCGCCGAGCAGCAGCGCCGCGGCCTCGTTCATTGGGCCGATCTCGATCTCGCGGCGAGTCCAGAGGGTGTCGTGCCGCCGCAGCGGTTCCGGTCCGGTCACGTCGTCACAGACCCGGTAGGAGTACCGGCGGCTCAGTGCGGAGAACCGGGCGTCGAACCCGTCCGGGGCGGCACCGATCCGGCGGACCCGGACATCGGGTGGCAGCAGCCTGGCCAGCCTGCGCGCGATGACCGGCGCCGCGCCCAGCCACGCGGCCAGCGGCAGGTCGGCGTGCGCCACCTGGCCCCGCGCGTGGACTCCAGCGTCGGTCCGGCCGGCCACGGTGAGGTGCACCGGGGAGTCGGCGCGCAGCACCTGGCTCAGCGCGTCCTCCAGCACCTGCTGGACGGTGCGCTGGCCAGGCTGGCGGGCCCAACCAGAAAAGCCGCCGCCGTCGTAGCTGAGGTCAATCCGGACCCGGCAGGCCTCAGCAGTCAACGGCGACGGCTCTCCCCGTTACTTCTCGGGCGCCTCGGCGGAGTCCGCGTCCTCGCTGTCCGCCTCGCCCTCAGCGTCCTCAGACTCGTCCGTGGCGCCCTCAGCGTCCGCCGCCACGTCCGCGGTGCCCTCAGCCGTGACATCGGCCTCCGGCGCCTCGGCCGTGACGTCAGCGTCGGCCTCATCGGCCGGCGCCTCAGTCGTCTCCGGGGCGGCCGTGGAGGCGGCCGGGCGGTTGGCGGGCTGGGACCGCCGGGCGCGACGGCGCCGCGGCTTGGCCTCGGCTTCCTCCTGGATCAGCTCGATCACCGCGAGCGGGGCGTTGTCGCCCTTACGCGGACCGATCTTGGTGATCCGGGTGTAGCCACCCTCCCGGGTCGCGAACTGCGGCCCGATCTCGGTGAACAACGTGTGCACCACGCTCTTGTCGGTCACCACGGTGAGGACCTGGCGGCGGGCGCTCAGATCACCCCGCTTAGCGAAGGTGATCAGCCGCTCGGCATACGGCCGCAGCCGACGGGCCCGGGCCTCGGTCGTGGTGATCTTGCCGTGCTCGAACAGGGCGGTGGCCAGGTTCGACAGCAGGTGCCGCTGATGGGCCGCGCTGCCACCCATCCGAGCGCCTTTGGTGGGCGAGGGCATCGGAACGTTCTCCTTGGTTAAGTACTACCGGGCCGCCAGGCCCCGTCAGTACTGCTCAGTTCAGTACTGCTCGGTCTCGACGTAGCTGTCGTCGTCGTCCGCGCCGTAGCTGTCGGCCGCGCTGCCCGGGTCGAACCCTGGCGGGGAGTCCTTGAGCGCGAGGCCCATGTCGGTCAGCTTCTGCTTGACTTCCTCGATCGACTTGGCGCCGAAGTTGCGGATGTCGAGCAGGTCCTGCTCACTGCGGGCGACCAGCTCGCCCACGGTGTGGATGCCCTCGCGCTTGAGGCAGTTGTACGAGCGGACGGTGAGGTTGAGCTCCTCGATCGGCAGCGCCAGGTCGGCCGCGAGCGCGGCGTCCGTCGGCGACGGGCCGATGTCGATGCCCTCAGCCTCCACGTTCAGCTCGCGGGCCAGGCCGAACAGCTCAACGAGGGTCTTGCCGGCGCTGGCCACCGCGTCCCGGGGACGCATGGACGGCTTGGTTTCCACATCGAGGATGAGCTTGTCGAAGTCGGTCCGCTGCTCCACGCGGGTGGCCTCGACCTTGTAGGTGACCCGCAGCACCGGCGAGTAGATGGAGTCGATCGGGATACGGCCGATCTCCTGGCCGGGCTGCTTGTTCTGGGCGGCGGACACGTAGCCACGGCCACGCTCGACCGTCAGCTCCATCTCCAGCTTGCCCTTGGCGTTCAGGGTGGCGATGTGCAGCTCCGGGTTGTGCACCTCGACCCCGGCCGGCGGCGCGATGTCCGCGGCGGTGACCTCACCGGGGCCCTGCTTGCGCAGGTACATGACCACGGGCTCGTCCTGCTCCGAGGAGACGACCAGCGACTTGAGGTTGAGGATGATGTCGGTGACATCTTCCTGCACCCCGGGGACGGTGGAGAACTCGTGCAGCACACCCTCGATCCGGATGCTGGTGACGGCGGCACCCGGGATAGAGGAGAGCAGCGTGCGGCGGACCGAGTTCCCGATCGTGTAGCCGAACCCTGGCTCCAGCGGCTCGATGACGAACCGCGACCGGAAGTCGCCGGCCTGCTCTTCGTTGAGAGTGGGACGCTGGGCGATGAGCATTGGTACCCCTTTCCGCGACGCCCGCTATTTGACGCCGCGATCTTCGCGGACAGCCGGGCCACTGACGACCCGGCGGTCCACCGCTCCCGGGCCGCCACGAGGTGACGGCCCGGTGAGCTGTTACTTCGAGTAGTACTCGACGATGAGCTGTTCCTGGACCTGGGTGTCGATCTGCGCCCGGGCCGGGAGAGTGTGGACCAGGATGCGCATCTTGTCCGGGATGACTTCCATCCAGGCCGGAGACGGCCGCTCGCCGGCTTCGGCGCGCGCCACCACCATCGGGGTCAGCTCCATGGACTTCGGCTTGACCTCGACGATGTCGTTCTCGCTCACCCGGTAGGACGGAATGTCCACCTTCTTGCCATTGACGACAAAGTGGCCGTGCCGGACCAGCTGACGGGCCATGTCCCGGCTCTTGGCGAACCCCGCCCGGTACACCACGTTGTCCAGGCGGCTCTCCAGGATCTGGAGCAGGTTCTCTCCGGTCATACCCCGCTTGCGGGTGGCTTCCTCATAGTAGCCGTGGAACTGCCGCTCGAGGATGCCGTAGACCCGGCGAGCCTTCTGCTTCTCCCGGATCTGGAGCAGGTACTCGCTCTCCTTGGGCCGGTTGCGCCCGTGCTCACCCGGCGGGTAGGGCCGGATCTCAATGGGGCACTTCGGCGAATCGCACTTGGAGCCCTTCAGGAAGAGCTTCATCTTCTCGCGGCGGCAGAGCTTGCAGTCCGCGCCCGTGTATCGAGCCATCTTCGCGCTACTCCTCAGACCCGGCGCCGCTTCGGCGGGCGGCAGCCATTGTGCGGAACCGGGGTGACGTCCTGGATCGAGCCAACCTCCAGGCCGGTCGCCTGCAGCGACCGGATGGCGGTCTCCCGTCCAGACCCAGGACCTTTGACGAATACGTCGACCTTGCGCATCCCGTGCTCCATGGCCCGGCGCGCCGCGGCCTCCGCGGCCATCTGCGCCGCGAATGGCGTGGACTTGCGTGATCCCTTGAACCCAACCTGGCCGGACGACGCCCAGGAAATGACGTTGCCCACGGGATCGGTGATCGAGACGATGGTGTTGTTGAACGTGCTCCTGATGTGGGCGTGCCCGTGAGCGACGTTCTTCCGTTCCTTCCGGCGCACCTTCTTGGCGCCAGTACGGCTCTTTGGCGGCATCTGCTTCCTATTCGGTGAGGTCGTCGGTCCGCAGTGTGGCGAGGGCGGTGTGCTAAGGATCAGGCCCCGACCAGCAGTGGCAACGGGCGCGGACTACTTCTTCCCGGCCTTCTTCTTGCCGGCCACTGTCTTCTTCCTGCCCTTACGGGTGCGGGCGTTCGTCTGGGTGCGCTGGCCGTGTACCGGCAGCCCACGACGATGACGAATTCCCTGATAGCACCCGATCTCGATCTTGCGGCGGATATCCGCCTGCACCTCGCGGCGCAGATCGCCTTCGACCCGGTAGGTCGCTTCGATCCAGTCCCGGAGACGGACCAGGTCGTCCTCTCCGAGTTCATGGACCCTCGTGTCGCCGCTGACGCCAGTGGCGCTCAGCGTCTCGAGCGCACGGGTGTGCCCGATTCCGTAGATGTAGGTCAGAGCGACTTCCAGCCGCTTTTCGCGGGGGAGGTCGACGCCAACGAGGCGTGCCATGGGCGGGCAGTTCTCCTTTTCATCGAGGAGGTCGTACGCGCCGCTCCCCCGCCCCTGCCCGGGCTGGGCCCCGGCCTCCTACCGGGGGTTACCCGTGTGCGGCTTGGGAGCCACACACGGGCTGCGGTGCGTGTTGGTCGGGCGTCAGCCCTGGCGCTGCTTGTGCCGTGGGTCAGAGCAGATGACCATCACGCGGCCATGCCGCCGGATCACCCGGCACTTGCTGCAAATCTTCTTCACACTCGGCTTGACCTTCATCGTGGCCTCCTCCGGCGCTGGGACGGGTCAATGTCCTGCGTCAGTCCGTTACTTGTACCGGTAGACAATCCGGCCACGGCTCAGGTCGTACGGGCTCAGCTCAACGACCACCCGGTCATCGGGCAGGATACGGATGTAGTGCATCCGCATCTTCCCGCTGATGTGGGCAAGGACCTTGTGCCCATTGTCTAGCTCCACCCGGAAGAAGGCATTGGGAAGTGACTCGACGATCCTGCCCTCGATCTCGATGGCGCCGTCCTTTTTGGGCATATCCTCCGCGCTTCACTGTCGGGCCCGCTCGCCACCGCTGACGGTGTGCAGGCGGGTGTTGTCTACGTTTCTGTCATGGTGCATCCCAGGACTGTGCCGCACCAGGATGCGTGGTCTTGCTCAACACTCGTGAGGCGACCGGCAAAAGCCAGCACAGGGCAACTCACGAGCCGCAGCAAAGTCTACGCGACCCCGCTTGACATTGCGAACCAGACCCAGGGCAGAAAAATTCCCTAACGCCAACCCCCGCAGCCTACTCCCCTGCGACTACTTCCCGGGGCGCTCCCACGGGAGCGGTACATTGCCGGCCCGGCCGCGGCGCAGCTTGGCGTCGGGCAGTTCGTACAGGTCGATCCCGGGCAGATCCGCGAGCAGCTCGTCGAGCTGGCCGAGGGTCTTCGCCGCGTAGGCGAGGTCCAGCCGCTCGTGGTACTCCTCAGCCGTCAGCCGTCCCGCGGCGAGATGCTCCCGCAGCAGGGCGGCGGTGTGGTCGCGGTCGGCGTCGGACGCGCGCATCTTCGGATCGCTCGGCATCCGCAACCTCCTGAAGGATCTGTGCGGTTCCACCGTACCCACGACGCGGGCCTTAGCGGATGAACCGCCGGAGGGCGCTGAGAGCCCGCTCGGTGATCTCCTCCACCGGCCCGGTGGCGTCGATGCCGAGCAGGATGCCCTCGTCCGCGTAGAACGCGATGAGCGGGGCGGTCTGCTCCTGGTAGACCTCGAGCCGGTGCCGGATCGTCTCTTCGCGGTCATCGTCCCGCTGGAACAGCTCTCCCCCGCAGTCATCGCACTTGTCCCGGTGCGCAGGCGGATCGAACAGCACATGCCAGACCCGGCCGCAGCGGCGGCAGGTCCGGCGGCCCGACAGCCGCCGCACGACCTCGTCGTCGTCCACCACGAGTTCCAGGACCACGTCCAGCCGGGTGTCCCAGGAGGCGAGCATCTTCTTGAGCGTCTCAGCCTGCGGGACGGTCCGCGGGAACCCGTCCAGCAGGAACCCCGACTGCGTATCGTCCTCCAGCCGGTCGGTGACCATAGCGATGGTCACCTCGTCCGGCACCAGATCGCCGCGCTCCATAAACGCCTGAGCGCGGCGGCCGAGCGCAGTCCCCTGACTGACGTTGGTACGGAAGATGTCACCTGTCGAAATCTTCGGGATGGACAGATGCGACGCTATGAACTGGGCCTGTGTCCCCTTGCCCGCACCGGGGGGCCCGACGAGGACGACGCGCACTATCGCAAGAAGCCCTCATAGTTGCGCTGCTGCAACTGGCTCTCGATCTGCTTCACCGTGTCCAGTCCCACTCCCACCGCGATCAGGATGGTGGTCCCGCCGAATGGGAATTGGCTCCCCACCCCCAGTAGCGCGAACGCGATCATCGGGACAAGAGCGATGAGGCCCAGGTACAAGGACCCCGGGGCGGTGAGCCGGGTGAGCACGTAGTTCAGGTACTGGGCGGTTGGCCGCCCGGGGCGGATGCCGGGGATGAACCCCCCGTACTTCTTCATGTTGTCCGCCACCTCGGTCGGGTTGAACGTGATGGACACGTAGAAGTACGTAAAGAACACGATGAGGACGAAGAACAATCCCATGTAGAGCTTGGAGTCGCCGATGCTCCCGGTGCCGAGCTCGGTCTCGACGAACGTGACCCAGCCCTGCGGGTGGGTCTTGCTGCCGAACAGCGTGGCGGCCAGTTCCGGGATGTAGAGCAGCGACGAGGCGAAGATGACCGGGATGACCCCGGCCTGGTTCACCTTGAGCGGGATGTAGGTGGAGGTGCCGCCGTACATCTTGCGGCCCACCATGCGCTTGGCGTACTGCACCGGGATCCGGCGCTGGGCCTGTTCCATGAAGACCACGAAGGCCACGATCCCGACCCCGACCAGGAGCACGATGGCCAGCACGAACGAGCCCTTGACCTTGAAGACGTCGGCCAGGTAGCCGAACATCTGGGAGATGACCGTGGTGAAGATGAGGACGGACATGCCGTTGCCCACGCCGCGGTCGGTGATCAGCTCACCCAGCCACATGATGACCGCGGTGCCGGCGGTCATGCAGATGACCATGGTGGCGATGGTGAACACCGACGAGTTCGGGATCAGCGGCTCGTTGCAGTTCTGGAACAGGTTCCCGGACCGGGCGTAGGCGATGATGCCGGTCGACTGGAGGATGGCCAGCCCGATGGTGAGATACCGGGTGTACTGGGTGATCTTGGCCTGGCCGGACTGGCCCTCCTGGCGCAGCGTCTCCAGCCGCGGGATCACCACGGCCAGGAGCTGGAGGATGATGCTGGCGGTGATGTACGGCATGATGCCGAGGGCAAACACCGACAGCCTGAGCAGCGCGCCGCCGCTGAACAGGTTGACGAGCTGGTAAACGCCCGCCGCGCTGCTCGACTTCTCCAGGCCGGTACAGAACGTGACGGCCTTCTCGGAGATGCCGGGAGTAGGAATGGCCGCGCCGAACCGGAAGAGAGCCAAGATCCCCAGCGTGAACAGCAGCTTCTTGCGCAGGTCAGGCGTCCGGAAGGCCCGGAGGAACGCGGTCAGCATGCGCCGTCCTCAACTAGATGGGTCAACTGGGTGGTGCCGCGCCCTCCCGAAGGGTGGCGGCGACGGCCGGTGCGCCGCAGTGTAACGCGTCCGCGGCACCGTAACAGCCCCCTGCACTCAGTCATGATGACTGTCTGCTGCACGCTGGTAGACAACGTGCCACGGCCATACAACGTCCGGCAGGGAGACAACGTGCCAGCCTGGTCACGTGCCACAACGGCGGCGCGGGGTCTCCCCGGCCGCCGCCTGGCTGGCGAGCGCATCACAGCTCAGTGACGGTTCCCCCGGCGGCCGTGAGCTTCTCCCGGGCGGAAGCCGAGAACGCGTGGGCGGTCACTCTCAGTGCCACCCCCGTGTCACCGTCACCGAGCACCTTGACCAGTTCACCCGCGCGCACCGCGCCCCTGGCCACCAGGTCCTCAGGGGTCACGTCGCCGCCCTGTGGGTACAGCTCGGCGAGCCGCCCGATGTTGACCACCTGGTAGGTGGTCTTGAACGCCAGGTTGGAGAAGCCCTTCAGCTTCGGCACGCGGCGCTGGAGCGGCATCTGGCCACCCTCGAACCCCAGGTGCACCTGGCCACGGGCCTTGGTTCCCTTGGTTCCGCGGCCCGCGGTCTTGCCCTTGGACCCCTGACCGCGGCCGACCCGGGTGCGCTCAGTGCGCGAGCCCGGGGCCGGGCGGAGGTGATGGATCTTCAGCATGTCAGTCGACCTCCTCGACGGTGACGAGGTGCCGCACCGCGTAGATCATGCCGCGGAATTCGGGCCGGTCGTCCTTGACGATCACGTGCCCGATCCGCTTCAGCCCGAGCGAGCGCAGTGACGCCCGCTGGGACTTGGTTCCCCCGATCTCCGACCGGGTCTGGGTTACCTTCAGCTGTGCCATCATCGGCCTCCGCTCAGCTGTTGCCGGACGTGGCGCCGAGGGCGGCCGCTGCTGCGCGGGCGCGCAGCATGGCCGCCGGGGCCACGTCCTCGATCGGAAGCCCGCGCCGGGCGGCGATTTCCTCGGGACGCTTCAGGCTCTTCAGCGCGGCCACCGTCGCGTGCACGACGTTGATCGGGTTCGAGGAGCCGAGAGAGCGGGACAGCACGTCGTGCACGCCCGCGCATTCCAGTACGGCGCGCACCGGGCCGCCGGCGATGACACCGGTACCGGGGCTGGCCGGCTTCAGCAGCACCACGCCCGCGGACTCCTCACCCTGCACGGTGTGCGGGATCGTGCCAGCGATCCGGGGGACCCGGAAGAACGACTTCTTGGCCGCCTCGACGCCCTTGGCGATGGCCGCGGGCACCTCCTTGGCCTTGCCGTAGCCCACCCCGACCATGCCATTGCCGTCACCGACGATGACGAGCGCGGTGAAGCTGAACCGCCGGCCGCCCTGGACGACCTTGGCGACCCGGTTGATGGTGACGACCCGCTCCAGGTAAGCGGTGCCCTTGTCGGCACCGCCGCCGCGGCGGTCGTCACGGCGGTCACGCCGTTCACCGCCGCCGCCGCCACGCCGCGGAGCTCCTGCCATCAGAATGTCCTTCTCTCGTATGTCTGAATAACGCTCACCTGATTAACGCTCACAGTGTCTTTCCCGAAGTTCGCGTTATTCAGAAGACCACCGCACCGACCGCTCGCCCGGGCCTGGCGGCCCGGGCTCGCTAGCCGGTCCTGAATAACGCTCACAGGTCCAGCCCGCCTTCGCGTACCGCGTCGGCGAGGGCCGCGATCCGGCCGTGATAAGCCCAGCCGCTCCGGTCGAAGACGGCCGCGGAAACCCCGGCCGCCCGCGCCCGCTCGGCGAGCAGCGTGCCAACCTGACGGGCCTTGGCGGTCTTGTCGCCGTCGGCCCCCCGCAGCGCTTCTTCCAGAGTAGACGCGGATGCGACCGTCCGGCCCACGCTGTCGTCTATGAGCTGGACGGACGTGTGCCGGGCGGACCGGGTGACGTTCAGGCGAGGCCGCTCCGCACTGCCCATGACCTTCCTGCGGACCCGCGTGTGCCGCCGCGTCCGCGCGGCGGTGCGTCCCGGGGCCCGGGTCTTCGTGACAGCCATTGCTTACTTACCAGCCTTCCCGACCTTGCGGCGGACCTGCTCACCCTGGTAGCGGATGCCCTTGCCCTTGTACGGGTCAGGCTTGCGCAGCTTCCGTATGTTGGCCGCGACCTCGCCCACGAGCTGCTTGTCAATTCCCTCAACGACAAGCCGCGTGGGTGTCTCGACGCGGAATGTGATCCCGTCCGGCGGCGTGACCGTCACCGGGTGGCTGAAGCCCAGGGCGAACTCGAGGTTCGAGCCCCGGGCCTGCACCCGGTAACCCACGCCGACGATCTCCAGGGTCTTGCTGTAGCCCTCGGTCACCCCGGTCACCATGTTGGCCACCAGGGTTCGGGACAGCCCGTGCAGCGCACGCACCTTGCCGTCGTCGTTCGGGCGGGTGACCTTCAGGGTGCTGTCCTCCCGGGCGATCTCGATGGGAGGGCTGAGCTCCAGCGCCAGGCTGCCCTTGGGACCCTTGACACTGACCTCACGGCCGTTGAGCGTGACGTCGACACCCCCGGGAATCTCCACGGGGAGCCGTCCGATTCGTGACATCGCGGTCTCCTCACCAGACGTAGGCGAGGACTTCCCCGCCTACCCCGCGCTTGTTCGCCTGCTTGTCGGTCATCAAGCCGGTCGAGGTGGAGATGATCGCAACGCCGAGGCCGCCAAGCACCCGGGGCAGGTTGTCCTTCTTGGCGTACACCCGCAGGCCAGGCTTGGAGACCCGCTTGATGCCCGCGATGGAACGCTCCCGGGTCGGCCCGAACTTCAGGGTCAGCACCAGGCTCTTGCCTACCTCGGCGTCTTCCACATTCCAGCCCGCGATGTAGCCCTCCTGCTGGAGGATCTCCGCGATCCGGACCTTGATCGTGGAACTGGGCATGCCCACGGTGTCGTGGTACGCCGAGTTAGCGTTGCGCAGACGGGTCAGCATGTCTGCGATGGGGTCGGTCATTGACATGGCCTGAGGGCCCTCCTCGCCGTGGTTTCCCGCAGGACCTGCGGCGTGGTCAGTAGGCGCGGTTAGCGCCCAGGGGTTGGTCTACCAGCTGGACTTCGTGATGCCCGGCAGCTCACCGCGGTGTGCCATCGAGCGGAAGCAGATCCGGCACAGGCCGAACCTGCGGTACACGGCACGCGGACGCCCGCAACGCGAGCACCGGGTGTACCCGCGCACCTTGAACTTAGGCGTCCTGTTTGCCTTGACGACTAGCGCCTTCTTCGCCACTCCTCAGCTCTCCTTGAACGGGAATCCGAGCCGCCGCAGCAGCGCGCGACCCTCATCGTCGGTGGTCGCCGTGGTCACGAGCGTCACGTCCATGCCACGCTGACGGTCCACCTGGTCGGCGTCGATCTCATGGAACATGAGCTGCTCGTTCAGCCCGAAGGTGTAATTCCCCCGGCCGTCGAACTGCCGGTCGGACAGGCCGCGGAAGTCACGGATCCGGGGCAGGGCCAGCGACAGCAGCCGGTCGCAGAACTCCCACATCCGGTCGCCCCGGAGCGTCACGTGCGCGCCGATGGGCATGCCCTCGCGCAGCTTGAACTGGGCCACGGACTTCTTGGCCCGGGCCACGGCCGGCCGCTGCCCGGTGATGGTGGACAGGTCGCGGACCGCGCCCTCGATCAGCTTCGCG
>DASQRM010000208.1:0-60311 GCA_035642895.1 Streptosporangiaceae bacterium
CTCGAGATCAGCCTGATGTTCAACGCCATCGCCGACGCCATGCCAGGCATCAGGAAGAACGGCGAGGCCGAGCGGCTGCGCTCCGGCTGGCTCAACGGGATCAAGCGGCTGCCGGTCAGCTACCGGTAGGCGTGCTGGCCACCACCCACATCGAGAAGTACTGTGAGCCGCCCCCGTAGGCGTGGCCCAGTGCGGTCCGCGCGCCGTCCACCTGATGCGCCCCGGCCTTGCCCATGACCTGCAGCGCTGCCTCCGCGAACCGCAGCAGGCCGGACGCGCCGATCGGGTTGGAGCTGAGCACCCCGCCCGATGGGTTCACCGGCAGCCTCCCGCCGATCTGCGTCTCGCCGGCCTCGGTGAGCCGCCAGCCCTGGCCCGGCTCCGCGAAGCCGAGGTTCTCCAGCCACATCGGCTCGAACCAGGAGAACGGAACGTAGATCTCGGCGACGTCGATCTCGTCGGCCGGCCTGGTGATCCCCGCCTCCCGCCACAGCGCCGCCGCGCAATCGGCCCCGGCCCGGGGGTTGACGTGGTCCTTGCCGGAGAACATGGTGGGCTCGGTCCGCATCGCCGTAGCCCGGATCCAGGCGACGGGCCCGCGGCTGGCCCGTGCGGCCGCCACGTCCCCGATGACCACCGCGCACGCGCCGTCGGAAGACGGGCAGGTCTCGTCGTAGCGGACCGGATCCCAGAGCATGGGGGACGAGCGCACCGAGTCCAGGGTGATGTCGCCCTGCTGCAGGTGCGCATAGGGGTTGAGGGCACCGTTGCGCCGGTCCTTGACCGCGACCAGCGCCCCGATGTGCGCGGGCGCGCCGCTGCGGCGGATATAGGCGCGGATGTGCGGAGCGAAGTAGCCGCCCGCGCCGGCCAGCACCGGCATGCTGAACGGCGGGGCGATGGACAGCGCCCACATGGCGTTGGACTCCGACTGCTTCTCGAACGCGACCGCGAGCACCCGCTGGTGCCGGCCCGCCTCCACCAGGCTGGCCGCCGCGATCCCGGTCGCGCCGCCGACGGAACCCGCCGTGTGCACCCGGAGCAGCGGCTTCCCCACGGCGCCCAGGGCGTCCGCCAGGTACAGCTCGGGCATCATCACGCCCTCGAACAGGTCAGGCGCCTTCCCGACCACGACGGCGTCGATGTCGGCCAGGCCAACACCGGCGTCGGCCAGGGCGCGGTCTACCGCCTCGCGGCACAGGCCGGCGATGGACACGTCGGCCCGCCGCGAGCGGTGCCGGGTCTGGCCGACGCCCAGGACGGCAGCCTGGTGCTTCATGGCCGGGCCTCCATCACGCAGATCAGATTCTGCTGCAGCGCGGGCCCGCTGGTGGCGTGGCCCAGGACCCGGCTGGCGCGGCCGGAGATGATCTCGCCCGCGGCCATGCCGATCCGGGCCAGCCCGGCGGCGAACATGGGGTTGCCGCACAGGGCCCCGCCCGACGGGTTGAGGCGGACGCTCTCCTCCAGCCCGAGAGCGTCCCGCAGCAGGATCTCCTGGTGGGTGAAGGGCGCGTGCAACTCGGCCACCTCGACGCCGGCCGCGCCCGCCGCCCGTCCGGCGGCCGTGGCCGAGGGCGCCGTGGCGAGGTCCCGTGCCCCCAGCGACGCGGAGTCGATCCGGTGCTCGAATCCGGTGATCCAGGCCGGCCGCGGGCACAGCTCGCGGGCCAGGTCCCCGGCGGCCAGGATGGCCACCGCGGCGCCGTCACCGACCGGCGCGCAGTCGTGCGCCCGCAGCGGCTCGGCCACGTAGGGCGCGGTGAGCAGGTCCGCCACCGTCACCGCACCCGACACCTGGGCCTGCGGGTTGGTCAGCGCGGCGGCGCGGCTGCGCGCGGCCACCTCGGCCATCTCCTTCTCGCTCCAGATCCCGGCCTCGATGCCGAGCCGGGCCTGCAGCGCCGCGATGCTCACCGAGTCCGGCCACAGCGGGGCATGCAGGTAGGGGTCGAGCTGCAGGGCGAGCACCCGGCGCAGGTCGCCCGCGGACGACTTGCCGAAGCCGTAGGCCAGCGCGATCTGCGCCTCACCGGTCAGGACCTTGAGCCAGGCCTCATACAAGGCCCAGGCGCCATCCATCTCCACGTGGGATTCCATGACCGGCGGGAAGGCGCCGATGGCGTCCACCGCCTGGACGAACGAGAACGCCCGCCCGGCGAGGTAGTCCGAAGAGCCCGAGCACCAGAAGCCGATGTCCTCCTTGGCCAGGCCGGTGCTCGCCAGCACGTGCTGGAAGATGGGCACGAGCATCTCCACGCCGCTGGTGGTGCTGTCGCTGCGGCGCACGCACGGGGACTGGGCGAAGCCGATGACGGCGACGTCGGTCACTGGTGCACCATCCTTCCCGGTGCCATCGTCACTGGGCTGTCCCTCACAGATGGTGGGCGTAGCGCTCGTAGGGCGCGTCTGGTTCGCCGGTGGGACGGAAATGGCTGATGTTCTCCGACGTCGTCCCCCACTGCTCAGGTGGTCTCCAGACGGCGGTCACCCGCATCCCCATCCGCACCTCACCCGGCTCGCAGCCCAGGATCAGATGCTGGAACGGGATGTCGGCGCCGTCGATCAGCACGGCCGCCGCGACGTACGGCGTCGGCACCTGCTGCCCGGTGAAGGGCACGTTGACCACGCAGAACGTGGTCACGATCCCGGTGCCGGGCAGCGCCACCTCCTCGGTGGTGGGCACGCCGCAGGTGGGACACGCTCCGCGGGGCGGCAGGTAGACCTTGCGGCAGACGAGGCAGCGCTGCCCGAGCAGCCGCCCGTTCGCCAGCCCGTGCAGGTAGGTGGTCTCCGCGGGAGAGGCGGTGTGCTCGTACGCCAGCCGCACCGGGGTTGTGATCATCGTGACCGGTTCCGCAGCCGCAGTCGGCCCGCCGGCGGCCCCGGGGGGCGCGTCGCCAGGCTCGAAGCAGGCGATATCGCGGATATGCCCGACGGTGTGCTCGGCCCAGCGCACCCGGACCCGCATGCCGGTCCGCATGGCGGCGGCCGAGCCGGCGTCCACGGCGTGCAGCATCGCGGTGTCCGCGCCGTCCAGCCGGATCAGCGCCCAGGCGAACGGATGGGCCAGCGGCTGGCCCGCCAGCGGCCGGGCCACCCACGACCAGGTGGTGACGGTCCCCGCGGGCCCGACCTGCACCAGCTCGGCCGGGGGAGCGGACGTGAGCGGGTCATACTCGAACGGCGGGGCGTGCACCCGGCCATCAGCCCCGCGTGAGCCGAGGACGCGCCGGCCCGCCAGGGCCGTCATGAACTGGCCCAGCGTCGGCCCCAGCGAGCGGGTGTAGTCGAAGCCGATTTCCAGCGGCGCGCGCAGGGGCTGATTCACGTTTCAGAGTGAAACATGTTTCGATACATGCGGGCAACCACCGCGGTCCACCCGTCCGGTTGCGCTTGTCCGTTCATAGAACGTGTTCTAGATTTGGGCTCGTGAACGCCATCGGACTGTGGGCCATAGCCGCCGCAGAGCCAGCCCGGACCGCGGTGATCGAACCTGATGGCCGGGCCGTCAGCTATGCCGAACTGGCCCACGAGGCAGATCGTTACGGCCGCGGCCTGCGGGCGCTCGGCCTCCAGGCGGGGGACACCGTCGCGGGGCTGCTGCCCAACGGCGCGGCCGCGCTGGCGCTCTACTTCGCGGCCATCGAGACCGGCCTGTACGTGGTGCCGGTCAACTGGCACCAGGTCCCGGCCGAGGTCGCCTACATTCTCGGCGACAGCGGGGCGGGCGCCTTCGTGGCGCACGAGCGCTTTGCCGAGGCCGCGGTCGCGGCGGCGGACCTGGCCGGGGTCAAGCACCGGTTCGCGGTGGGCTCAGTGCCGGGCTTCGATCCGCTGGCCCGGCTCGGCGATGACGGCACGGCTGACCGCCCGGCGCCGCGCACGCACGGCGCGCCGATGCTGTACACGTCGGGCACCTCCGGGCGGCCCAAAGGCGTGCGCCGCCCGCTCACCGGGGCTGACCCGGACGATGCGGCGGTCATGGCCGCCTGGTTCTTCAGCCTGTTCAGCCTGGCTCCGTACGACGGCCACGTGCACCTGTGCGGCTCCCCGCTCTACCACACGGCCGTGCTCAACTTCGCGACGATCTCGATCCAGCTCGGCCATCTCGTGGTGCTGATGGACGGCTGGGATTCCGAGCAGGCGCTGCGGCTCATCGAGCGGCACCGGGTGACGCACACGCATGCGGTGCCGACTCAGTTCCGGCGGCTGCTCGCGCTGCCGGAAGAGGCCCGCGCCGCCCGCGACACCAGCTCGCTGCGGGCAGTGATCCACAGCGCGGCGCCCTGCCCGGCGGACCTCAAGCGGGCCATGATCGGCTGGCTCGGGCCGGTCGTCGTCGAGTACTACGCGGCGACCGAGGGTGGCGGGACGCTCATCACGTCGCAGGAGTGGCTGCGCAAGCCCGGCTCGGTGGGCCTGCCCTGGAAGGGCTCGCAGATCCGGGTGCTGGACCGGGCCGGGGAGCCCGTGGCGCCCGGCCAGCAGGGCCTGGTCTACATGAAGATGGGCACGTCCACGTTCTCCTACTACCAGGACGAGGAGAAGACGCAGGCGGCCCGGGCCGGTGACCTGTTCACCGTCGGCGACATCGGCTACCTGGACGAGGACGGCTACCTGTTCCTCTGCGACCGGAGCAGCGACGTGATCATTTCTGGCGGGGTGAACATCTACCCGGCGGAGCTTGAGGCCGAGCTGTCCGGCCACCCGGCGGTGGCCGACGTGGCCGTGTTCGGCGTCCCGCATGAGGAATGGGGCGAGGAGGTCAAGGCGGTCGTCGAGCCGGTCCCGGGCGCCGGGCCCGGCCCGGAGCTGACCGCCGAGCTGCTGGCCTTCCTGCAGCCCAGGGTGGCCAGGTTCAAGCTCCCCCGGACCATCGATTACGTCGCCGAGCTGCCGCGGGATCCCAACGGCAAGCTCTATAAGCGCAAGCTGCGCGACCCCTACTGGGCCGGCCAGGACCGCGCGATCTGAGCGCTGGTCGTCAGCGGTCCCGGAACTGGGGCGTGCGTTTCTCGGCGAAGGCCCGCGGTCCTTCCTTCGCGTCCTCGCTGCGGAACACCTCCATGCCGATCTTGGCCTCGACCGCGAAGGCATCGTTCTCGGCCATGCCCTCGGTCTGGCGGATCGCCCGCAGGATCGCGCGTACCGCGACCGGGCCGTTCGCGGCGATCTGATCAGCGATCTCCAGCGCCTTCGGCAGGGCCTGGCCATCCGGCACCACATGGCCGATCAGGCCGATGCGCAGCGCCTCCGACGCCGTGACGTGCCGCCCGGTCAGCAGCAGGTCGGCGGCGACGGTGTAGGGAACCTGCCGCACCAGCCGTACCGCCGAGCCGCCCAGCGGGAAGAGTCCCCAGCGGGCCTCGGCGATGCCGAACCGTGCGCTTTCCCCGGCTACCCGGATGTCGGTGGCCTGGAGGATCTCGGTACCACCGGCGATAGCGGGCCCCTCCACGGCCGCGATCAGCGGCTTGGTCAGGCGGCGGCCTTTCAGCAGCGGCTCCAGCACCGACGGGTCGAAGTCAGCGTCGCCCGGGTGGGACTCGTTCATGGCCTTCAGGTCGGCGCCGGCGCAGAACGCGCGGCCTGCCCCGGTCAGCACGCAGGCCCGGATGCCCGGATCGCGATCCACCTGGTCCCAGGCACCCCGCATGACCGCCATCATCGGGCCGGTGAGCGCGTTGCGGGCCTGCGGCCGGTTCATCGTCACGATCAGCACGTGGCCCCGCCGCTCCACGAGGGCGTGGGGTGGCTCACTGCCCCTGGCGGGCGCGGGCGCAGGCGCAGGCGTCGAGCTCATAGCGGTGATATCTCCTCACTTTGGGCCCGGCTGGAGGGTTGTCCAGAACAGTAACACGTTCTAGTTTCATTCCCATGGCCTTGAACTTTGCCGACCTCTTTGAGCATGCTGCCGATGCATTCGGCGAACGCACGGCGGTGACCTGCGGCGACCGCCAGGTGACCTACGCCGAACTCGACGAGCGCGTCAACCGGCTCGCTCACCACCTGGCCGGACTCGGGGCCGGCCCAGGGGACCACATCGGGCTCTACGCGCGCAACTCCATCGAGGCCGTCGAGACCCTGCTCGCCGCGTGCAAGCTCCGCGCCGCCGCGATCAACATCAACTACCGCTACACCGGAACCGAGTTGCGGTACGTGTGCGACGATGCGGACCTGATCGCACTCGTTCATGACCGGGAGTTCGCGCCCCAGGTCGCCGAGGCCTTAGCGGACGCGCCCGGCCTCCGCGGCACGGTGGTGATCGACGGCAGCAGCGACACCCGCCGCGGCGGCTATGCGGCGGCCCTGGCCGCCGCCTCGCCGGTCCGCGACTTCCCGCCCCGCAGCAGCGACGACGTCTACATCATCTACACCGGCGGCACCACCGGCTATCCGAAGGGGGTCATGTGGCGCCACGAGGACATCTGGCGGACGCTCGCCGGGGGGATCGACTTCGCGACCGGTACCCCGCTGGCCGATGAGTGGGAGCAGTCACGGCGCGGGCAGGGCGGAGGCCTGGTCAAGCTCTGCGCCGCACCGCTCATTCACGGCAACGCTCAGGTCGCCGCGCTGGCCGGCTTGTTCAGCGGGGAGACCGTGGTCCTGGTGCCGCGGTTCGATGCGCACGAGATCTGGCGCGCGGTGCAGCGGCACAAGGTCAATGTGCTGGTGATCATCGGTGACGCGATGGCGCGGCCGCTGATCGAGGCCTACCGCGAGGGCAGCTACGACGCCTCGTCCCTGCTGGCCTTGTCCTCCAGTGCCGCGCTCTTCTCACCCGCGGTCAAGGACGCCTGCGTGGCCGCCTGGCCACATGCCGTCGTCACGGAGGCGATCGGGTCCACCGAGACGGGCTTCGCGGGCCTGGGCTTCGTCCAGGCGGGTGCGGAGCAGCGCGGCGGACCTACCGTCACCCCGGGACCCGACGTCATCGTGCTGGATCAGGACAACCGCCCGGTGCGGCCCGGCGAGGACGGCCGGCTGGCCCGGGGCGGTCACGTCCCGCTCGGCTACTACAAGGACCCGGTCAAGACCGCGGCCATGCTCGTCGAGGTGGACGGGAAACGGTATGCCGTGCCCGGCGACTGGGCGCGGGTCGAGGCCGACGGCTCCGTGACGCTGCTCGGCCGCGGCAACACCTGCGTGAACTCCGGCGGCGAGAAGGTCTTCCCCGAGGAGGTGGAGGGGGCGCTGAAATCCCACCCCGACGTCTTCGATGCACTCGTCATCGGGGTCCCGGACGAGTTGCTGGGCCAGCGTGTCGCGGCGCTCGTGCAGCTGTGGGCCGGGCGGCCGGCCGACCTGGCCGGGATCGAGGCGCATGTCCGCGGCCAGATCGCCGGGTACAAGGTGCCGCGCCGGATGTGGCTGGTCGAATCGGTCCAGCGCACCGCGGCCGGCAAGGCGGATTACCGATGGGCGCAGCAGTACGCGGCCACCCACCCGGCGGCCGGAGACCCGGCGGGTGCGGGCCAGCCGGCGTGAGCGCGGCCATGCGGACCCCGCTGTGCGACGTCCTTGGTATCGAGCACCCCATCGTCGGGTTCACTCCGTCCGAGCACGTCGCCGCGGCCATCAGCCGGGCTGGCGGGCTCGGCGTGCTCGGATGCGTCCGGTTCAACGACCCCGACGACCTGGACACGGTCCTGCAGTGGATGGACAAGAACACCGGCGGCCGGCCCTACGGGGTGGATGTGGTGATGCCGGCCACCGTGCCTGCCGAGGGTGCCCCGGTGGACCTCGCCACCCTGATCCCGGGGGAGCACCGGGACTTCGTGGCCCAGACGCTGATCAAGCTCGGGGTCCCGCCGCTGCCGGAGGGCGCCGGAGCCGCCGACGGCGTGCTCGGCTGGCTGCACTCGGTGGCCCGGCAGCACGTCGAGGTGGCCCTGGCTCATCCCGCGCGGCTGATCGCGAACGCGCTCGGCTCACCGCCGCCCGATGTGATCGCGCGGGCCCACGAGCGCGGCATGCTGGTCGCGGCGCTGTCCGGTAAGGCCGAGCACGCGCGCCGCCATGTCGAGCGGGGGGTAGACATGGTGATTGCCCAGGGCTACGAGGCCGGCGGGCATACCGGCGAGATCGCGAGCATGGTGCTGGTCCCTGAGATCGCCGACGCAGTGGGCGGGCAGGTGCCGGTGCTCGCCGCGGGCGGGATCGGCTGCGGCCGGCAGATCGTCGCGGCGCTGGCCCTCGGCGCCGTCGGCGTCTGGATGGGCTCGGCCTGGCTGACCACCGAGGAGTACACGCTGACGTCGGACATGCCGGCCGTGCGCGATGCGCTGCTGGCCGCCACGTCGTCCGACACGGTGCGCTCGCGGATCTACAGCGGCAAGCCCGCCCGGCTGCTGCGCAACCGCTGGACGCAGGCCTGGTCGGAGCCGGATGCGCCGGCGCCGCTCCCGATGCCGCTGCAGAACCTGCTGGTCAGCGAGGCGCACCAGCGGCTGATGCGCTCGGGACAGCCCGATGTGGTACCCATGCCCGTAGGGCAGATCGTCGGGCGGATGAACGCGGTCCGCCCAGTCGCCGAGGTGATGTCGGCGCTGCTGAGCGAGGCGGAGGAGGCATTGACCCGGCTCGGAGGGCTGCGGGGCCCCGGATGAAGATCGCCACCCTGGCCGGCTACTGGGGATCCGGGCCGCCGGCCGACGCGGCGGAGTTGTTCGCGGCCGCCGACCGGCTGCGGCTCGACCAGATCTGGACCGCGGAGGCCTGGGGCAGCGACGCCTGGACCCCGCTGGCGTGGTGGGGATCCCGGACCTCGCACGTGCACCTGGGCACCGCCGTGTCGCAGCTGTCGGCGCGGCCTCCCGCCACGCTGGCCATGACCGCGATGACCATGGACCACCTCACCCGGGGGCGGGTCATCATCGGGATCGGCACCAGCAACCCGCAGGTGGTCGAGGGCTGGTACGGCCAGCCCTACCCGCGCCCGCTGGAGCGCACCCGGGAGTACATCGACATCCTCCGGGCGGTCATCGCCCGCCAGCAACCGGTGGCCTACGACGGCAGGCACTATCAGCTGCCGCACCCCGGCGGGACCGGGCTGGGCAAGCCGCTGCGCTCCATCCTGCATCCCTACCGGCCCGAGATCCCGGTCTACCTGGGCGCGGAAGGGCCCAAGAACGTCGCGCTGGCCGCCGAGATCGCCGACGGCTGGAACACGATCTTCTTCTCGCCGTCGATGAACGACTTCTACTCGGCCGCCCTCGCCGAGGGCTTCGCCCGTCCCGGGGCCCGCCACACCAGTGCCAGCTTCGACGTGGTCGGCGGTCCCATGCGCATCATCGTGGACGACGACCTGGAACGGGCAGCGGACCTGCTGCGGCCCTCGCTGGCGCTGTACATCGGCGGCATGGGCGCGCGCCGCCTCAACTTCCACCATGAGGTCTTCGCCCGGATGGGCTGGGAGGCGCAGGCGCGGGTCATCCAGGACCGTTACCTGGCCGGCGACAAGCCGGGCGCCATCGCGGCCGTGCCCACCCGGCTGGTCGAGGACGTCGCACTGATCGGCTCCTGGGCCAAGATCAGCGACGAGATCCAGCGCTGGCGCCAGACCGTCCTCACCACCTTCACGGTGAACACCGACCTGCAGCACCTGGACAAGGTCGCCGCCCTCCTCCGCGGCTAGGCTCGCGTGGGGCGGGCTCCGTCAGGGTGACGCGGCCAGGGCCGCGCCGATGCGGCGCAGCTGAGTGGTCGCGCCGCCGAGGGAGAACTCGTTGTGCTTCGCGGCGGCGAAGTAGCGGTGCAGCGGATACCCCAGGTCGATGCCCACCCCGCCGTGCACGTGGACCGCGGTGTGCGCGACCCGGTGCCCGGCGTCGGCGGCCCAGAACTTGGCCGTGGCGACCTCCATGCCGCACGGCAGGCCGGCGGACAGCCGCCAGGCGGCCTGCCACATGGTGAGGCGGATCGCCTCGGTGTCGATGTAGGCGTCGGCGAGCCGCTGCGCCACCGCCTGGAAGCCGCCGATCGGCTTGCCGAACTGCACCCGGGTGCGCGCGTACTCCGCGGTGAGTTCCAGCGCCCGCTCGGTCACCCCGGCCTGCAGCGCGCACAGCCCGACGGTCCCCGCGGCCATCAACCAGCCCGCCGCACCGTCCATACCGTCCGCACGGGCACCGTCCGTACCGTCCGCACGGGCACCGTCCGCACGGGCACCGTCCGCACGGCCGAGCACCCGGTCCCCGGGCAGCCGGACATCGTCCAGCACCACCCTCCCGGCGCTATCCCCGCTGGCGAGCTGCTGCCGCTGCACGGTGACCCCGGTATCGCCCGGCGTGACCAGGAAGACCGCGACCCCGCCCGGAGCCGCCGCGGGCACCAGGATCAGCCCGGCCAGCGGGGCAGCGGGCACGGTGGTCTTGACCCCCGACAGCCGCCAGCCCTGCCCGTCGTCGGTCACGGGCTCGGCGCGGGCCGAGGGCGCGGCCGGGTCGTCGCCATCCTCCTCGGCCAGCGCGGCGGTCAGGATCACCTCGCCGCGCCCCGCGGGCGCGGCCCAGCGGTGCTGCTGCTCCGGGGTGCCGAACCGGGCGATCGCGCCCGCCCCGAGCACGATAGAGGCCAGGTAGGGGACCGGTGCCACGGTGCGCCCCAGCTCGGCCAGGACCGAGCAGTGCCCCAGCAGGCCGAGCCCGGCTCCGCCCAGCGATTCGGGCAGCGCGGCCGCCAGGATGCCGGCCCGGGCCAGGGCGTCCCACAGCCCGGCATCGAACCGGTCGCTGGCGGCGTCGGCCGCGGCCAGCCGCTCCGGCGTCACCTGCTCGGTGAGGATCTTCCGGCTGAGGGCGGCGAGCTCGGCCTGGCTCTCGTTCTCGGTGAAGTCCACCGCTCACCTCCGGGTGATGGGAAGCCCGAGGGCGGCGGCGGCGATGATGTCCCGCTGCACTTCGTTGGTGCCGCCGCCGAACGTCAGGATCAGCGCGGAACGGTGCATCCGCTCGATCCGCCCGGCCAGGATCGCGCCGGGCGACCCGTCGCGGACCGCAGCGTTCGCGCCGAGTACTTCCATCAGCAGCCGGTAGGCCTCGGTGGCGAACTCGGTGCCGAACACCTTGGTCGCCGAGGCCGCCGCCGGGCTGGCATCGGCCTGCGTCGCGATCCGCCAGTTGACCAGCGTGAGGAACTCGGTTTTCGCGTGCACCCGGGCCAGGGTGAGCTGCACCCACTCGGCGTCGATGACCCGCTGGCCGCTGGCCAGCTTGGTAGTGCGGGCCCACTCGCACACCTCGTGCAGCGCGGTCCGGAGCGGGGCTGCCGAGGTGAGGGCCACCCGCTCGTGATTGAGCTGGTTGGTGATCAGCGGCCAGCCCTGGTTCTCCTGGCCGACCAGGGCGGAGGCGGGCACCCGGACGTCGGAGTAGTACGTCGCGCTCGTGGTCGGGCCGGCCATGGTGGGTACCGGAGTCCAGGAGAACCCGGCGGAGCTGGTCGGCACGATGAGGATGGACAGGCCCCGGTGGCGAGGTGCCTGCGGGTCGGTGCGGCAGGCCAGCCAGACGTAGTCCGCGTACTGGATCAGGCTGGTCCACATCTTCTGGCCGTTGATGACGTAATCCCCGCCCCCCTCCATCCGGATGGCGCGGGTGCGCAGGGACGCCAGGTCGGTGCCGGCTTCCGGCTCGGAGTAGCCGATGGCGAAGTGGATCTCGCCGGCGGCGATCCGGGGCAGGTAGAACGCCTTCTGCTCGCCGGTGCCGTACCGCATGATGGTCGGGCCCACAGTGTTGATGGTGAGGAAAGGCACCGGGACACCGGCGGCGGCCGCCTCATCCATGAAGATGAGCTGGTCGGTCATCGGGGCGTCGCGCCCGCCGTACTCGGCCGGCCAGCTGAGGGCCAGCCACCCATCGCGGCCGAGCTGCCGGACCACCTCCCGGTAGGCATCCCCGTCCCCGTAGTCGCCGCCCTGCAGTGCCGCCCGGAGGTCCGGGGTCATCAGCCCGCTGAAATACGCCTGCAGTTCACGTCGGAGCCGCTCCTGCTCGGGCGTATAGGTGAGGTGCATCTGGCCGTCCCGGCGCTAGAGTAGAACATGTTCTACTTAGTCTAACGGAGGGAGCGCCGGTGGCTGAGGCGTTCCTGGTCGATGCGGTCCGGACCCCGGCCGGCCGCCGTGGCGGCGGCCTGGCCCGCGTGCACCCCGCCGATCTCGGCGGGCATGTCATCACCGCGCTGCTCGCCCGCACCGGAGTGGACCCGCTGGCCGTGGACGATGTCGTGTTCGGCTGCGTGGACACGATCGGCCCGCAGGCCGGCGACATCGCCCGCACGGCCTGGCTGGCGGCCGGCCTGCCCGAGGAGGTGCCCGGCGTCACCGTGGACCGGCAGTGCGGCTCGTCCCAGCAGGCGGTCCACTTCGCGGCCCAGGCGGTGCTCAGTGGCACCGCCGATCTGGTGGTGGCCGGCGGGGTGCAGAACATGAGCCAGATCCCGATCTCGGCCGCGATGCTCGCCGGGCACGCCCATGGATTCAGCGACCCGTTCAGCGGATCGGAGGGCTGGCGCGCCAGGTACGGGGACCAGGAGATCTCCCAGTTCCGGGCGGCCGACATGATCGCGGGCAAGTGGGGGATCAGCCGCGCCGAGATGGAAGCGTTCGCGCTGGCCAGCCACGAGCGGGCCATCCAGGCGGCGGACGGGGGCGCGTTCGCGGCTGAGATCGTGCCCTGCGGCGGGATCACGGCCGATGAATGCCCGCGCCGTGACACGACGGCCGCGCAGATGGCCGCCCTGGCGCCCCTGCGCCAGGGCGGGCTGGTCACCGCCGCGCTGGCCAGCCAGATCGCTGACGCGGCCGCGGCCGTGCTGGTCGCTTCGGCCCGGGCGGTGCGGGTCCACGCGCTGCGCCCGCTCGCCCGGATCTGCCACCTGTCCGCCCGCGGTGACGACCCGGTCATGATGCTCACCGCGCCGATCGCGGCCACCGCCCACGCGCTGGGCCGCGCCGGGCTGACCCTGGACCAGATCGACCTGGCCGAGGTCAATGAAGCGTTCGCCCCGGTGGTCCTGGCCTGGCAGCGGGAGACGGGGGCCGACCCGGTGCGGGTCAACGCCTGCGGCGGGGCGATCGCGCTCGGCCATCCGCTGGGTGCGACCGGCGCCCGGCTGGTGACCACCCTGCTGCACGCCCTGGTCCGGACCGGCGGCCGCTACGGCCTGGTGACCATGTGCGAGGGCGGTGGCCAGGCGAACGTCACCATCATCGAGCGTCTGTGAGGGTGCCCAGGGTGACCAGGCGCTGCTCCGCCTCGGTCATGATCCGGGTGATCAGGTCCACGCAGGACGGCAGGTCCCCGATCAGCCCGGTCACCTGCCCGGCCGACATCAGGCCCAGGTCGGGCCGGCCCTCCACCATCGCCGCCCGCAGCAGCATCGGGGTGTTCGCGGCCATCAGCACCTGGGCCCAGGTCAGTTCCGTGCCCTGGCGCATCGCGCGGCCCTGGCGGATCAGCTCCCGCCAGCTGAGCCCGGACCGGCTGCGGAAGGCGGCCGCGTTGCGGGCCGACCGGAGCAGCCCGGTGACCGGGCCGGCCCGGTCCAGGCGCTCCACCAGTGGCGTGCGCAGCACCCGGTGCGGGACTCCGTCGACCCGGGTGGTGACGACCGTGCCCATGACCCCGCTGGCCAGGTACGCCTGCTTGACCACATCGGCCACCGGGCTGTCGCTGGTCAGCAGGAACCGGGTGCCCATGGCGATCCCGGCCGCGCCGTAGGCCAGCGCGGCGGCCAGTCCCCGGCCGTCGAAGAACCCGCCGGCCGCGACCACCGGGACGTCCACCGCGTCCACGACCTGGGGGATGAGCAGGCTGGTCGGCACCGCGCCGGTGTGCCCGCCGCCCTCGCCGCCGGTGGCGATCACGGCGTCAATGCCCCAGGCGGCCACCTTCTCCGCGTGCCTCCGGGCGCCCACGGACGCGATCGTGACGACCCCGGCGTCCCGCAGCGCGGCGATCTGCTCCTGGCGCGGGGCGAGCGCGAACGAGGCGACCGGCACCCGCTCCGCGATGATCATCGCCACCCTGTCGGCCGCGTCCGGGGCGTCGGCCCGCAGGTTCACCCCGAACGGCGCCGCGGTCCGGGCCTGCACCTCCTTGATGGTGGAAAGGAGCTGCGCCGGGCTCATCGTCGCCGACGCGATGATGCCGAGCCCTCCGGCTCCGGACACCGCCGCGGCCAGCCGGGCCCCGGACACGTAGCCCATCCCGCTCTGGATGACCGGGCAGGCAATGCCGAGCAGTTCGGTCATCCGGGTGCGGATCACGCGAGCTCCTGGTCGCGCCGGCCCGCCGGGTCGAGCTCGCCGCGGATCAGCGCCAGTTCTTCGGGGCCGGGCCACCGGGTGTCCGGGACCCTGGCCGGGATGACCAGCGGGAACCCGGTGGCGGCGCTGACCTCACTGACTGAGACACCCGGATGGACCGAGCGCAGCCGCATGCTGTGATCCGCGGTGCCGAAATCCAGCACCGCCAGGTTGGTCACCACCATGCGCACCTGATGGAAGCGCGCGGCCTGCGGCCCCAGGCCCGCCGCCCGGTCGTAACCGATGCCGCTGACCATGTCGACCCGCTCGACGAAGACGCGGGGCGAGTGCCGGGGCACCCAGTAGCTGACCGGATGGTTGATGGTGTTGCCGGGCGCGCCGCGGACGCCGAGCAGCTGGGCCCGGGGCCTGGCCCAGTCGCCGATGCAGGAGATGTTCTGGTTGCCGTAGCGGTCGAGCTGCGCCGCACCCATCATCACGTGCCGGCGGCCGGCCGCCACCATCGTGAACACGGAGCGATAGGGGAGCCAGCCCTCGATGCCCGCGTCGCCCGGAGCGAGCAGGTAGGCCTCTCCGTCGGAGAGCAGCAGGCTGGGGGTGAAGGTGCGCTGGGCCAGCCGGGCGCCCAGGGCGGGGATGAGGCCCATGGGACTGGCCAGGATGTCGCGGTCGCCGCGCCAGGCCTCGGCGCACGCGACCACGCAGACCTCAGCGCGGGACGGCTCACCCCGTGCTGGCTCACCCCGTGCTGGCTCACCGCGTGCTGGCTCACCGCGTGCTGGCTCACCCTGGCGGCTCACGGCGCCGCCGCCGGCTCGCCCGCGTCCGCCCGGTCCTCGGTGAACCGCCGCGCCGCCTCCTGGTAGCTGGCCTCGTCCCCGGCCAGGTACCGGGCCCGGAACCGCTGCCAGCCGTCCGGATCGGCGGCCGCAGCCGCATACCGGGCCTGGAATGCCTCGTCGCGGCCGTAGTCCGGCACGCAGCTGGTGAAGTGCGCGCCGCCCGGGGTCTCGGTCACGCCGTGCACCATGGCCCGGTTGACCAGCAGGCTCTGCGGCGGCCCGGACTCCAGCAGGCCCGCGGTCGGGACGAGTCGCTCGCAGGACAGGTAGGCGCGCGTGGCCGCCAGGCAGAACAGGTCGTCGAAATACGGGTCCGGCCCGAGGTACTGGCCGTTTCCCGCGGCGTCCGCGCGGTTGAGGTGGATGAGCGCGGCGTCAAGACGCAGGGCGGGCATGGCGACCAGTTCCTCGCCGTCGTACGGGGAGACCACCGTGCGCAGATCCGGGTTGACCCGCAGCACGTCGGAGCCCAGCCCGGCCCGGACCGGCAGGAACGGCAGCCGGTGGGCGGCGGCGAGCAACCCCCAGTGGAGCATGCCTTCGTCCAGCTCGGTGAGCTCGATGGACCCGCGCTGGCGGGCGAGCCGGAAATGGGGCTCCAGCGGGATCGTGTCGAGTGAGACGAAGCCGGTGACCACCGTGCGGACGTGGCCGCCCGCGATCAGCAGCCCGACGTCGGGCCCGCCGTAGGAGACGACGGTGAGGTCGGCGAGATCCGACCGCAGGATGGCGCGGACCAGCGCCATCGGCTTGCGCCGGGATCCCCAGCCGCCGATCCCGATCGTCATCCCGGAGCGCAGCTCGCCGACGATCTCATCGGGGTGCATGACCTTCGCGCTCACCGCTGGCCGTCCACGAACGCCTGGCGGGCCGCGGCGGAGACGCCGGTGAGGTTGAGCTCGAAAGTGAAGCCCTGCTCGTAGCGGTAGGAGCGCTTGAGGTCGACGGGGTCGATGCCGTTGAGGGACTGCTTGGCCAGCCGGATGATGCCGCCGTCCTTGGCGGCGATCTCGGCCGCGACGGCGCGGGCCGCCGCCCGCAGTTCCGGCGGCGGCACCACGTCCAGCACGGTGCCGAAGCTGAGCAGCTGCTGCGCGGTGACGGTGCGGCAGGTGTACACCATGGTGCGCATCAGCTGCTGCGGCACCAGCCGCCCCAGGTGTGTCGCCGCGCCCAGGGCGCCCCGGTCGACCTCGGGCAGGCCGAAGGTGGCGTCCTGCGCCGCGAGGACCAGGTCCGCGCAGCCAGCCAGGCCGATGCCGCCGCCCAGGCAGAAGCCGTGTACCGCCGCGATCACCGGCACGGCGCAGTCGTAGACGGCGGCGAATGCCGCGAAGCAGCCCCGGTTGGCCCCGACCAGCGCCTCGTGGCCGGGGCTGCGCTGCATCTCCTTGATGTCCACGCCCGCACAGAAGCCGCGGCCCTCGGCGGCCAGGATCACCGCGCGCACCTGCGGGTCGGCACCGGCCGCGCTGACCGCGTCCGCGAGGTCGAACCAGCCTTGCACCGGCAGCGCGTTGACCGGCGGGAAGTCGATGACGACCTCGGCGACGCCGCCGCTGGTCCGGTGGTCGATGCCCATGGTCGGTCCTCGTCCCCGTCGCGACCCCGGCCAACGCCGGCTCGGTTAGCCCGGTGGTCGAATGCCCATGGTCGGTCCTCGCCTCGCCAGACCCCCGGCCAGCGCCGGCTCGTTCAGCATTCAAGCTAGCGTTTGCTTGGTAGTCAAGCCTAGCATCGGGCCCATGCGCGCCATCGATTTCACCGGCCGGGCCGTGGTCGTCACCGGCGGTACCCGGGGGATCGGGGCCGGCATTGCCCGGGCGTTCCTGGACGCGGGCGCGGACGTGCTGGTCTGCGGCCGCAGCGAGCCGGCGGCGGTACCGGTCGCGGGGGGCCGGACCGCCGTGTGCACCCGCGCCGACGTCCGGGATCCGGCCCAGGCCCACCGGCTGATCCGCGAGGCGGCCGACTCCTTCGGCCGGGTGGACGTGGTGGTCAGCAACGCGGGCGGCGCCCCGTACGCGGAGGCCGCCATCGCGTCCCCCCGGTTTCACGCCAAGATCATCGAACTCAACCTGATCGCCCCGCTGCACATCGCGCAGAGCGCGAATGCGGTGATGCAGGACCAGGCCGAGGGCGGGTCGATCATCATGATCGGGAGCGTCAGCGGGGTCCGGCCCTCGCCTGGGACCGCCGCGTACGGCGCCGCCAAGGCCGGCCTGCACCAGCTGGCCACCAGTCTCGCGGTCGAGTGGGCCCCGAAGGTCCGGGTGAACAGCGTGGTGGCCGGCCCGGTAGCGACCGGCGCGGGCGCAGCCGCGCACTACGGGGATGCCGCCGCGCAGGCGGCGGTGGGGGCCACCGTGCCGGCGGGCCGGATGGCCACCCCGGATGATGTGGCCGGCGCCTGCCTGTTCCTGGCCTCCCCGCTGGCGGCTCATGTCAGCGGTGCGGCCCTGCTGGTGCATGGCGGCGGCGAGCGGCCCGCGTACCTGGCGGCCGCACAGCGGCCGGTGTAGTCTCTCGAAATACTAGAACGTGTTCTACTAAGGGGCTGGCCATGGTTGCGTCCATCAAGCCGCACCGCGACGAGATCGGCCTCGGCGACGGGCTCATGCTGATCGACGGGGCCTGGGTGCCGGCCCGCTCCGGCCAGACCTGGCAGCACATTCATCCGGCGACGGGGGAGCAGGTCGCGTCGTTCCCGGTCGCCGACGGCGGCGACGTGGATCTGGCGGTGCGCGCCGCGCGCCGGGCCTTCGACGCGGGACCGTGGCCGAAGACCCGGGCTGGCGAGCGGGGCCGGGTCCTGCACCGGATCGCCGACACGATCCGGGAACACGGCGACGAACTGCTCGCGTTGCAGGCACTGGACAACAGCGTGCCGCTGAGCTTCGGCTCGGTCTATGCGACCTCGCCGGCCTTCGTGGCCGATGTCTTCGATCACCACGCGGGCTGGGTGGACAAGCTGGCCGGCGAGACCCTGCCGCCGTACCAAGGCGGCGACCACCTGATCATGACGCTGCGCGAGCCGGTCGGCGTGGTCGGCGCGATAGTCCCGTGGAACGCGCCGATCCTGCTGTTCGCGCAGAAGGTCGCCCCGGCCCTGGCGGCCGGCTGCACCATCGTGGCCAAGCCGTCGGAGTACGCGACGTTCGCGGTGCTCCGGCTGGCCCGGCTGATCGAGGAAGCTGGGCTGCCGGCCGGCGTGCTGAACGTCGTCACCGGGCCGGGCGAGCCCACCGGGGACGCGCTGATCACCCACCCGATGGTGGACAAGCTGTCGTTCACCGGCAGCCGGGCGGTCGGCCGCAAGATCATCGCGGCGTCGGCCGACGGGTTCAAGCGGGTCAGCCTGGAACTCGGCGGGAAGAGTCCCGCGCTGGTGTTCGCCGACGCGGACGTGTCCACCGCCGCGGCGATCACCATGGGCACGGTCACCCTGGGCCTGTCCGGGCAGGTCTGCCTGGCCCAGACCCGGGCGCTGGTGCACCGGGATGTGGCCGATGAGTTCCTGGCCATGGCCGAGGTGATCGGCGGGATGGTCAGCTACGGGAACCCGTTCGACCCGGCCGTCACGGCCTCGCCGCTGATCAGCACCCGGCAGATGAACCGGGTGCTGGGGCTCATCGCCGAGGGCCGGGCGGCAGGCGCCCGGCTGGTCTGCGGCGGTACCCGCAGTGACGGCGACCTGGCCGCGGGCAACTTCGTCACGCCGACCCTGTTCAGCGACGTGTCCAACGACATGAGCATCGCCCGGGAGGAGATCTTCGGCCCGGTGCTGTCGGTGATCCCGTTCAGCGACGAGGACGAGGCGGTACGGATCGCCAACGACACCCAGTACGGGCTGGCCGCCACGGTCTGGACCAGCGACATCAAGCGGGCCTTCCGGATGGCCAAGGCGATCCGGGCGGGCACCGTGGGCATCAACGGTTACCAGCTCGAGCCGCATGCGGCGTTTGGCGGCTATCGCCAGTCCGGGCTGGGCCGGGAAGGCGGCCGGGCCGCGATCGAGTCCTACACCGAGATCAAGACCGTCCTGCTGCCGTTCACCGACGAAATGATGTGACGCCGGGAGAGGACGGCCGGGCCATGGGCGGGACGGTGCCATGACGGAGGCCCCGGCGGCCAGCAGCATGCCCAGTCTTACCGCTGAGCCGGCCCGGCGGGTCGGCCGGCGCTGGATCGCGCTCATCGCACTCGCCAATCTCGGCCTCTACCTGGCCTACCTCGGCCCGATCTCGGTACTGCTGCCCAACCAGATCCAGGCGATCGCCGGATCCGGCCACAAGGTTGCCGTCCTGGGCTGGGTGACCGGGGCCGGCGCGGCGGTAGCGATGATCTCTAACCCGGTCGCCGGGGCCCTGTCGGACCGCACCACGGGCCGGTTCGGGCGCCGCCGCCCGTGGATGGTGTGCGGCGCCCTGACGGGCGCGGCCGCGCTGGTGCTGCTGGGCGGCCAGCACGCCCTCGCCAGGGTTGTCGTCGGCTGGTGCCTGGCGCAGGCCGGGCTGAACGCGCTGCAGGCCAGCCTCAGCGCGACCGTGCCCGATCGCGTCCCGGTGGCGCAGCGGGGCGCGGTGTCCGGCTGGATCGGCCTCCCGCAGACGCTCGGCGTCCTGCTGGCCGTCGTGCTGGTGACCGACGTCGTCACCGGCGATGCTGGCTACGCGCTCCTCGCGGCCTGCGTCGTGGCGTGCGTCCTGCCCTTCGCGCTCACCACGCCCGACCCGCCGCTGCCGCGGGCCGGACGGCCGCCGTGGCAGTGGCGGGCCTTCGCCAGGTCGTTCTGGCTCAGCCCGCGACGTTACCCCGACTTCGCCTGGGCCTGGCTGACCAGGTTCGCGGTCAACCTCGGCAACGCGATGACCCTGCTGTACCTGCTGTACTTCCTGCGTGACCGGCTGCACTACAGCCGGCTGTTCCCAGGTCATAAGGCCGAGGACGGCCTGGTCGTGCTCATCCTCGTTTACCTGGGCGGGGTCGTGATCACCGCCGTGGCCAGCGGCGTGATCTCCGACCGCACCGGCCGCCGCAAACTCCCGGTTACGATCTCCGGCGTGGTCATGGCGGTCGCGGCGATCCTGCTCGCGTTGTGGCCACGCTGGCCGGCCGTCATCGCCGCCGCCGCGATCATGGGGCTGGGGTTCGGCGTGTACCTCTCGGTGGACGCGGCGCTGGTCACCCAGGTGCTGCCGTCGGCCGCGGGACGGGCCAAAGACCTGGGCCTGATCAACATCGCCAACACCGGGCCGCAGGTGCTCGCGCCGGCGATCGCTGCGCCACTGGTCAGCGAACTGGGTTACCGGGCGCTGTACCTGTCCGTGGCGGTCATCACCGTGCTCGGCTCGGCGTTCGTCCGGCGGATCCGCTCAGTCCCCTGACGCCTCCCTGCGGAACCTTCCTCAGGATCGCGGTCGATTTCTGACATATGACGCCGCATATTGACCGTGATCATGGACGGTGCAGGCCAGCCCGGGAGGAGGGAGGGCCTGACCGGGGACGGCCGGGCCAGAGCTCAGTCGTTGAAGCCGATGGTGCCGGTGGCCAGGGCGAGGGTGTCCTCGCAGGCGAACCCCGGCGAGCCTGGCGCGGCGGTGAACATCGGTGACAGTGCCCGCTGCACCGACTCCAGCGTCCACATCCCATCAGCGGATCCGTGCTCGGCCGCCAGGACCGTGGCGCGGATCCGGGGCGGCTCCATGACGGCGGCGACCCCGCCGTGTACCACGAACACCTCACCGTTGATCCCGTCCGCGGCCGGGCTGGCCAGGTAGAGCACGAGCGGCGCGACGTGCTCCGGGGCGAGAGGATCCACCTGGCCCGCGGCCGGCGCACCCATCAGGTCCGCCGTCATGGCGGTCCGGGCGCGCGGGCAGATGGCGTTGGCGCGCACCCCGTACCGGCCGCAACTGCGGGCCGTGGTCACGGTGAGCGCCGTGATCCCGGCTTTGGCCGCAGCGTAGTTCGGCTGGCCGGGGGAGCCAAGCAGGAAGGCCTCGGATGAGGTGTTCACGATCCGGCCGTAGCCGGGGCCGCCCGCCTGCTTGCTCTGCGCGCGCCAGTAGGCGGTGGCGAACCGGGTGGTCACGAAGTGACCGCGCAGGTGCACCCGCAGCACGAGGTCCCATTCCTCGGCCGACATCGAGAAGACCATCCGGTCCCGGAGCACCCCGGCGTTGTTCACCAGGATGTCCAGCCGCCCGTAGGCGTCCAATGCGGCCGCGATGAGTTGCTGGCCCGTCTGCCACTCGCCGACATCGCCCGCGGCCACGCGCACCTGGCCGCCGGCGGCCGAGATCTCGTCCGCCACCGCCTGCACCGCGTCGCCCGGCAGGTCGTTCAGCACCAGCCGCGCTCCGGCCGCGGCCAGCGCGAGTGCCTCCGCGCGGCCGAGCCCGTTCCCGGCGCCGGTCACGATCGCGGCCCGGCCATCCAGTGCCAGCGTGTCATCCATTCGCAAACCCATCTGGTCAGTAGCCGGGCCCGGACAGGATGCCCCCGTCGGCGACGAATTCGCTGCCGGTCGAATAGGAGGCCTCGTCGGAGGCCAGGAACGCCACCAGCCGCGAGATCTCGGCCGGTTCCGCGAACCGGGCCAGGGGCATTGACTTGATGAAGTCGCTGCCGTCGTCCGGCTCGCGGGTGGTCCTGGTCTCGGCCGCCTCCAGCACCATGCTGGTGAGTACGCCGCCGGGATGAACCGAATTGACCCGGATCCCGAGCTGGCCGAGTTCCTGCGCGGCGACCTTGGTCATGCCGCGGATCGCGAACTTGCTCGCGCTGTAGGCGGACAGCCCGGCCGCCCCGGTGAAGCCCTCAACCGAGGAGATGTTGATGATCGACCCGCCGCCGGCGGCGGTCATCGGCCCGATCACCGCCTTCATGCCGAGCCAGCAGCCGACCGCGTTCACGTCCAGGATGTGCCGGAAATCGGCCAGCGGCATGTCGGCGATACTGCCGAACTTCAGCACGCCCGCGTTGTTGACCAGCACGTCGAGCCGGCCAAAGGCTTCCAGTACGGCCGCGACGGCGGTGGCCCAGTCCGTTTCGCTGGTCACGTCATGGTGCACGTACCGGCAGCAGCCCGGGCCGAGCTGGGCGGCCACGGCCGCGCCCTTGGCGTCGAGCACGTCGCCGAAGACCACCCGGGCACCCTCGGCGGCGAAGTGACGGACGTGCGATTTGCCCATGCCCCGCGCGCCCCCGGTGATCAGTGCCACCTTGCCATCGAGTCGGCCCACGGGCTCTCCAGGTCTGCCGCAACCAAACGCTTGCTTGGTTGAGGGTAACAGGCCGCCGGCCGGGTGAGCGAGGGTCCTTCGGCCGGGCCGACCCCGGTCCCTGGCCCCGCGGCGATCCCGCTCCCTGCCCCGCGCCGAACCCCGGTCCCCGGCCCCGCGGCGATCCCGGTCCCTGGCCCCGCGGCGATCCCGCTCCCTGCCCCGCGGCGACCCAAGTCCTTAGCCTCGCGGCGACCCCGGTCCCGCAGCGGCGATCCCCTCGAAGAGGATCCGGAGGAACCCGTCCACCACCTGCTCGGTGGTGTAGCCGCCGGTCCGGCGCCACTGGGCCGGGATCCACAGCACGTCGCGCATCAGCCGGTAGGTGAGTTTTGCGTCCAGGTCGGCCCGGAATAGCCCGGCCTGCTTGCCGAGTTCCAGCTGCGAGATCCAGATCCGCTCGATCTCACGCAGCGCTTTGGGCAGGTAGGCGAACCGGGGCTGGGTGCTGAAGTAACTCCAGTCGTTCTGCAGCATGGCCAGGGCCGCCCGGTGCTGGGACAGGGTCTGGCTGGTCGAGCGCACGATCTGCTCGAGGGCGGCCCGGGGGTTGGCGGCCGAGGCGACCGCCGTCCGGTAGTCGGCGAGTACCTCGTTGATGAAGCCCGCCAGGATCTCGTCACCGATCGACTCCTTGGAGTCGAAGTGGTGATACAGGCTGCCGGACAGGATCCCGGCGGCGTCCGCGATCTCCCGCACGGTCGTGGCTCGGTAGCCCTTCTCCGCGAACAGGTCACCGGCGAGCGCGACCATGTGCGACCGGCGCCCGGAGCGGACCGTCCCGCCCGCCGCCTCGTCGGCGGGACCCCCGCCTGCCGCCCCGTTGCGCCCGCCAGCCTGGCTCTTCCTCGTGCTTGCCACCTCGTCATTATCGCAGCAGAACGCCTGCCTCCCTAACGCTTGCTCGGGAAGCTCCGGACGTGCCTTGCCGCGAGAAGTGAAACCTGTTCTACTTACTCGCGGAGATCACCCGCGTGCAGCCGGGGCCGGAGAT
The DNA here is from genome assembly GCA_035642895.1 of Streptosporangiaceae bacterium. Taxonomy (GTDB): domain Bacteria; phylum Actinomycetota; class Actinomycetes; order Streptosporangiales; family Streptosporangiaceae; genus RYN-230. The sequence continues at coordinate 23,401 of DASQRM010000208.1, forward strand.
GCGCGTGGCGCGCCGCCCACGACTCATGCGGCGCCAGCGCTCGCGTTTCCCGGACCCGCGGAGGCAGCCGATGATCCTTGATCTTTTCCGTGTCACCGGTCGCGCGGCCGTGGTCACCGGGGCGGGCCGGGGGATCGGCGCGGCTGCGGCCGTGGCCCTGGCGCAGGCTGGCGCGGACGTCGTCATCTCCGCCCGGACCGGAGAGCAGTTGGCCCAGGTAGCGCGGCAGGTGGAGGCGGCCGGGCGCCAGGCGGTGGTGGTCCCCGCCGACCTGGCTGACCTCGACGCGGCCGCGGGCCTGGCCGCTGCCGCGGTCGACGCGTTCGGCCGGCTGGACATCGTCGTCAACAACGTCGGTGGCGCGCTGCCGCGCCCGTTCACCGCGACGACCGCGCGGCACCTGGCCAGAGCATTCGAATTCAATGTCGCGGTCGCGCACAGCCTGACCCAGGCCGCGGTACCGCACCTGCTGGCCGCGGGCACCGGGGACGGCCCGGCCGGTGCCGTGATCAACATCTCCTCGGCCGTGGGACGGGTCGCGGGCCGCGGGTATCTGGCCTACGGCACCGCCAAGGCGGCACTGGCCCACTACACCCGGCTGGCCGCGGCCGACCTGGCCCCCAGGATCAGGGTCAACGCGGTCGCCGTGGGCGCCGCCGCCACCTCGGCGCTTGACATCGTTATGGTCGACGACTCGCTGCGGCGGCAGATGGAACGGGCCACCCCGCTCGGCCGGATCGGTGATCCGCAGGAGGTCGCGGCGGCGATCCTGTTTCTCGCCTCGCCGGCCTCGGCGTACCTGACCGGGAAGATCCTGGAGGTTGACGGCGGCATAGACCGGCCTAATCTCGATCTCGGAATCCCGGACCTCTGAGGGACCTGGAGCCGCCGTTCACCTCTTGGAGCGTACCGATGCCTGAGCCGATCCCGACCGCACCGCCCGTTGAGCAACCGGCCGTTGAGCAACCGGCCCTTGAGCACCTGTCCCTGGAGCAGAAGGCCGCCCTGCTCTCGGGCCGCGATTTCTGGTCCACCCAGGAGTTCGCCGCCGCCGGGGTGCCGTCGATCGTGCTCACCGACGGCCCGCACGGGGTGCGCCGCCAGGTCCACTTCGACCGCCTGGGGCCGCACGACGCGGTGCCGGCCACCTGCTTCCCGCCGGCGGTCGCGGTCGGGTCCAGCTGGGATCCCCGGGTCGCCAGGAGGATCGGCGCCGCGGTCGGCCAGGAGGCGCGGGCGCTGGGCGTGCACGTCGTGCTCGGGCCCGGAGTGAACATCAAGCGGTCACCGCTGTGCGGGCGGAACTTCGAGTACTACTCAGAAGATCCGCTGCTGGCCGGCGTGCTCGGCGCCGCGCACGTCCAGGGCCAGCAGGGCCAGGGCGTCGGGGCGTCGGTCAAGCACTTCGCGGCGAACAACCAGGAGACTGACCGCATGCTGGTCAGCGCCGACGCCGACGAGCGCACGCTGCGCGAGATTTACCTGCCCGCCTTCGAGCGGATCGTCACCCAGGCCCGGCCGGCCACGGTGATGTGCGCGTACAACAAGGTCAACGGCGTGTATGCGGCCCAGAACCGGTGGCTGCTGACCGAGGTCCTGCGTGGGGAATGGGGCTTCGCGGGCGCGGTGGTCTCCGACTGGGGCGCCGTCCACGACCCGGTCGCGGCGGTGGCCGCTGGGCTGGACCTGGAGATGCCGGGCACCGGGGGCCAGAGCGCCCAGCGAATCGTCGATGCCGTCCGGGCCGGTGAGCTGGACGAGGCCGTGGTCGACACCGCTGTCGGCCGCGTGCTCGCCCTGACCGGCCTCGCGGCCGGCCCGCCCAGCCTCGCCACCGACCCGGCGGGTCTCGCGGCCGACCCGGCCAGCCGCGCCGGCGGGTTCGACGCAGACGCCCATCACACCCTGGCCCGGCAAGTGGCCGCCGACTGCGCCGTGCTGCTGAAGAACGACGGCGGCACACTGCCGCTGACCGGCGGAGGCCCGATCGCCGTGATCGGTGAGTTCGCCCGTACACCGCGCTACCAGGGCGGCGGCAGCTCGAACGTCAACCCCACCCGGGTCGACGCCGCCCTCGACGCCATCCGCGCGCTCGCCGCCGGGCACGGCCGCAGCGTCGGCTTCGCCCCCGGTTTCACCGTCGACGGCAGCGTCGACGGCACCGGCGACCCCGCGGCGCTGCGCGCGGAGGCGGTGGCGACCGCGCGGGACGCCGAGGTCACGGTGGTCTTCGCCGGGCTCGGGGACCGGGAGGAGTCCGAGGGGTTCGACCGGGAGACCCTCGACCTGCCCGCCGCCCAGGTCGATCTCATCCGCGCCGTCGCCGCGGCCAGCCCGCGTACCGTCGTCGTCTTGTCCCATGGGGGCGTGGTCTCGCTGGAAGGCTGGCACGACGACGTCGACGCCATCCTGGATGGTTTCCTGCTCGGCCAGGCTGGCGGCCCGGCCGTCGCCGACCTGCTCTTCGGTGTGGCCAACCCGTCGGGCCACCTGGCCGAGACGATCCCGCTGCGGCTGGCCGACAACCCCAGCTACGTCAACTTCCCCGGCGAGCAGGGGCACGTCCGCTACGGCGAGGGCGTGATGGTCGGTTATCGCTGGTACGACACGGTCGGGCTGCCGGTCCGTTACCCGTTCGGCCACGGCCTGTCCTACACCACCTTCACCTCCGGCGACCTGACCGCCGAGGTCACCGGCCCGGACACCGCCCGGGCCTTCGTCGCCGTCACCAACACCGGCGGCCGGGCCGGCCAGCACGTCGTCCAGTTGTACGTGGCCACCACGGCCGGCCCGGTCCGCCGCCCGGCGCGGGAACTGCGCGCCTTCACGAAGGCAAGCCTGGAGCCCGGCGAAACCCGCACGGTCACTCTCGACCTGAACCGCCGCGCCTTCGCCTACTACGACATCCGCGCGGCGGGCTGGATCGTCGCGCCCGGGACCTACACCCTCCAGATCGGCGAGAACGCCGCCACGATGGTCGGCGAGGCCGCCATCACCCTCACCGGCGACCTGGTCATCCCCGAGCTCACGCTGGACTCGACGGTGGGCGACTGGTTCACCCACCCCGTCGTCGGCGCCACCCTGCTCGACGAGCTGACCGCGGGGATGACCGACGAGCAGCGCGCCGGGCTGCCGGCCGACCCGGATTTGCTGCGGGCCGTCGCGTCGATGCCCATCCGGCAGGCCCTGAGGATGCTGGGCGGAGCCATCCCGGAGGCGACCCTGCAGCGGCTGATGGCCCGCAGCCGCCGCCCGGACTGATTCCCCCGCGCCCCGGACCTGGGCAAGCCGCGGCGCGCGGAGCGCCGCCGCGACCAGCCCGGCCGGCGACCAGCCCGGCCGACATCAGGCCTGCTGGCCCACACCGACCAGGTTTCCGTAGCGGCTCGGGTCCGCGGGGACGTCGGCACCGGGATCGGGCCGCCACTGGGGGATGTAGACCAGCCCGGGATCCACCACCTCGAAGCCGTCGAAGAACCCGAGGATTTCCTGGTGTGAGCGCAGGTGCAGGGCCATGGTGACGCTGCGGTTGTACACCTTCTCGACCGCGTCGGCTACGCCCGGCCGGTCTTCGTTAGTGCCATGGGAAATGACCAGGTAGCTGCCGGGCGCCAGCGCGTCGCGCAGGGTGGCCACGATGTGGCGGGGGTCTTCGGCGTCGGCGATGAAATGCAGGATGGAGACGAGCAGCAGTCCGGTCGGCTGGGCCGGGTCGATCAGCCGGCGGGTGACCGCGTGGTCGAGGATCTCGGCTGGCTCGTGCAGGTCGGCCTCGATGATCGCGGCGTTCTCGTTGCCCTGCAGGAGGGCCTTGCTGTGCGCCACGACGACCGGGTCGATGTCGACGTAGGCGACCCGGGCGGCCGGGTCGGCCTGCTGGGCGACCTCGTGCACGTTGCCCTGGGTGGGGATGCCCGAGCCGATGTCCAGGAACTGGCGGATACCGTTCGCGGCGAGAAACCTGACCGCCCGGCCGATGAACGCGCGGTTGGCCCGGCCGATGAGCGGGGCGGTGGGTTCGACCGCGGCGATCGCCCGGGCCACGTCCTGGTCGGCCAGGAAGTTATGCGTGCCGCCCAGCCAGTAGTCATAAACCCGGGCCGCGTTCGCGCGCCTGGTTTCCACCCCGGGAGGTATCCAGCCGGGCTCCGTCATGACGGATCCGGCCGGTTGGCCTCGGCCAGGAGCTGGCGGGCCGCGGCTTCATCGCCGGGGGCCACGAGCACGCGAACCCCCTGCACCTGCAGGGCTGGTTCCGTTCCCCCGGCATCATCGGCTGACACGGCGGCTTCCAGGTCGTTATTGCGCAGCATGCCGACGATCAGTTCGGCCTCGGTGCGGCTGCTCACGACCACCACCGGCACGGTAGCTCCTTCATGATCGGGCATCGGGCTTTCCCTCCTTCGAGAACTGCCACCGTGACGCCGTCCGCCCGCGCCGGTGGGATTACCATCGCAGGCACATTATCGGCGGCAGGGACGGCATGAACCCGGAGCAGCACCCGCTGGAACCTGATTACCGTGCCTATGCGGCGGCCGGTGCCAGCGCCCTGCAGCGCTGGTACCGCCCATCCCGGGGTCTCTGGCAGGGTGCGGGCTGGTGGCAGTCCGCGAACGCGCTGACCGCGGTCATCAGGTACGCCCAGGCCACCGGGGACCCGGCGAACACGGCAGTGGTGGAAACCACCTTCCGGCGCGCCCCGCGCTGGCGGCGCGGATTCTGCAACAAATTCTTTGACGATAACGCCTGGTGGGCGCTGGCCTGGGTCGCAGCGTACGACCTGACGGGCGAGGGCCGCTACCTTCGCGCCGCCGAGCGGATCTTCGCGCGGAATGTGGCGGGGTGGGACGGGACCTGCGGCGGCGGGGTGTGGTGGAACACCGACCGGAAGTACAAGAACGCGATCACGAACGAGCTGTTCCTCACCCTGGCCGCCCGGCTGAGCCAGCGCACCACGGATCCGGCCGGGCGCTACCGGGAGTGGGCCTTGCGGACCTGGGACTGGTTCTGCTCCGCGGGCCTGATCGGCCCGGGCGGGCTGGTCAACGACGGGCTCACGGCCGACTGCCAGAACAACGGCCGGACCACCTGGACCTACAACCAGGGCGTGATCCTTGGCGGGCTGGCGTCACTGCATCAGATCACGGGGGACCACGGGTACCTGGAAACGGGCCGGTCCCTCGCGGACGCTGTGCTGGCCTCGCTGACCACCCCGGCGGAGGCGAGTCCGGGCGGCATTCTCGTCGAGCCCAGCGAGCAGGCCGGTGACAGCGGCCGGCGCTACGGGGACGACACCCAGTTCAAAGGGATCTTCATGCGGTACCTGCACGACTTCCACGCCGTCAGCCCCCGCCCGGCGTACCGGGAGTTCTTCCTGCGCAATGCCCGGTCGCTGTGGACCAACGCCCGGAACCGGGAGAACCAGTTCGGCATGCACTGGTCCGGCCCGTTTGACCGGGCCGGCGCCAGCGTCCAGAGCTCGGCCCTGGACGCGCTCAACGCCGCCGCTGCCCTCACGGCCGGCTAGCGGCCCGGTAACCGCCGCCAAGACAGGCGCCGGCTTGGTGAACGGTTAGCCCAGGTCGCAACGTTGGTACTGGTATGGGGGCAAGCCCGATAATTCCGGCCGGTCCGTGCCTGCGCGGCGGACCTGGACTCGCGCCATGACCGGCGTGGGGGAGTGCGCTGAGATCCGCCATGCGCTGGGTGTCTACATCCTGGGCGCGATCAGCCCGGCGGATCGCAGCACCGTCGAGCGCCATCTGGCCCGGTGCGCCGATTGCCGGGCCGAACTGGCCGGGCTCGCTGCCCTGCCGGGCCGGCTGGGCAGTGTGCCTGCCGCTGATATGACCAAGCTGGCCGCGGACGAGCGCGGCGAGTCTGGCCAACGCCCGCCTGACGTCTTGCTGCAGACGTTGCTGGACCGGGCGGCCCGGATCCGCAGGCGGCGGCGCTGGCGTCGCCTGGCCGTGGCCGCGGCGGCGGTGCTGATCGTCGGCGGCGGCGCGGTAGCGGGATCGCGGGTGCTGTACTCGCCGCCCACCGGGCCGTACGCGTCGGCGGTGCCGTGGGCGGCCACGGTCACCGGCAGCGACCCGCAGACCGGCATGTCCGCCACCGTGAAGTACCTGGGGCGGCCGTGGGGACTGGCGATGAAGGTGCAGGTCAGCGGGATCCCCCCGGGCACGAGGTGCGAACTGCAGGTCGTTGACGCCCGCGGTCGGGACGTGCCGGCCGGGGGCTGGATCGTCGCAGCCGGCCACGCGCTGGCGTGGTACCCGGCCTCCTCCCCGCTGCCCGCCGCTGATGTCCGCGGATTTGAGATCACCACCACCCAGGGCAAAGACCTGGTGATCGTCTCCGCCGCTAGCGCGAAGACGGCCGCCACTGTGAAGACGGCGGCCATCATCCGGACGGGGTGACCTCATACCACAGGCCGCCGTTCAGGTTGAGCTTGTTGCCGTGCGCCTGGCCCGGGGCACTGTCGCCGACGTAGGTGTACAGCGGATGCCCGTTGTAGGTCGCCTGCGCCGAGCCGTCGGCGCGCTTGATGGTGCCGAGCGTCCCGGGCACGCCCGGGCCGGCGGTCACTGGTCCTTTCACCGGCGGCCAGTACGCGGCGCAGGACCCGTTGCAGACCGACTTGGTGGAGGTGTCCGGGGCGAACCAGTAGAGGGTGAAACCCTTGGAGTTGGCCAGTACCGTGGTCCCGCCGGCCTGCACAGTGTGCACGGTCTGCGCGCCGCCAGCGGTGCTCGCCGGTCCCGCCCCGCCGGCTCCGGCCACGGCGATTCCCAGCAGGACCAGGGCGATCACCGACAGGCCCCCCACCGCCAGCCCGGCACCCGGTGTGCTCACCTGCAGCCTGGCGGCCAGCGACCCGGGCTGCGGGGGCGCCTCGGCGGCCGGGCGGGGCGCCGGGACCGCGGCGAAGATCGCCAGCACGGCAAAGGCCGCTACCTCGATCACCCCCGCGACGATTCCCGCGGTGGTGCGAACCTCGGTGAACCCGAACAGCCCGATCCACACCGATAGCAGGTAGCCGCCCAGGGTGGACAGTGCGAATCCCGCGCCCGCCGCGGCGGCCAGCCGGCTGCCGGAGACGAGCACCACGGCGGCCAGGCCGAAGGCCGCGATCACCTGCAGCAGGAAGAGCCAGCCGATCGTCGGAATGGACCGGTAGCCGGTCAGGTAGAGGTCGAGGTGGATCCCGCCGGTCGCGGCCAGCAGCCCGGCGCCGGCCACCCGCAACGCCAGCCGCGGCGTGCGTCCCAGCGTGGCGGGCTGTGTTCTGTCCGTGATCATTTCTGCTCCCCTCCCGCCGCCCGGCGCGGCTGCGCCGGAGATGGTCATCTCATCCCATACCCCGCCGGAGAGCTTGAGCCCGGGCTGGCCAGCCATTCAGCTTCCGCCCACGCCCAGGGTGGTCAGCAGGACGAGAACGATCGTGATAACGGCGAACACCCCATGACCGATGACCACCGGCAGCGGAAAATGCCGTTCCGGCGGGACGGCCGTCCAGTTGCGGGCGGACCTGGCCCCAGAGCCTGCGGAGGCGCCCGACGGGGCCGCGTGGGTCCGGTACACGACAATCCAGCGAGACGCCATGATGAAGCCGAACAGGGCGACCGGGGCCAGGATGAACGTGGCCACCCAGGCCAGCCGGCCGGTGTCAGTGAGGAGGTAGATCCCCCATATGACCAGGCCAGTCACGGCGAGCAGGGCATGCGCGCTGATCACCGGCACGGGCAGGCGGGTCGCCGCAGCCGACTGGAACTCGCGGTCATATTCGATGAGCCAGACCGTCAGCAGATAAAGCCCTGCGCCAGCGGTGAGAATCCAGGCAATGAGGCCGGCCTGTGGCATGCGCACTCCATCCTCGGCAGCGCGGCCGAGCCGGTGCCGGTGATCTGCTGGACAAATGCCGTGGCGCCGCACCGGACTGCATGCTGAATGCAAGTAACTGGAGTGCCCCCGACCATCCTTGTTCACGGGCCAGATCGCCAGAAAGTTCACGAATCTGGTGCGTGTCTTGCACGCTAGTACCACCGGGCGGTGGGGGCGAGGTGGTCCGGCCCTTAGAGGTCTTTTTCGTAGCAGTAGTTGACCGGCCCGTCTGGCCCGCCTTCGCGGTTGGTGAAGCCGAGGCTCTCGTACAGCGCCCGGGCAGCCACGTCATCCTCACTGGTACCAAGATCCATGTAATCGGCGCCCAGTTGCCTGGCCTGGTCGAGCGCGCACTCCATCAGCCGACGCCCCAGTCCCTGCCCGCGCCGCGCGGGAACGACATACAGCTCCGCCAGGTAGCACTCGAGGCCCGCACTCCAGAAAGCGGGGCGGAAACGGAGCACCGCCAGTCCGTCAGGGCCGGGGCCACCCAGCATGATCACAGTCTCGCCCGAGCCCAGCAACCGCCCGATTCGCTCAGCCAGCACGGCCGGACCGGGCGTGGGATCGTCGTACTCCCGGTTGAAATCGTCGAGCAACTGCCCGATGGCGCTCACGTCCGCGGTCGTCGCGCGCCGGACGACCAGATCCCCGGATTCCGCCTCTGCCATGACACCGAATCTATCGGCGTGCGTAACGGATCAGTGCTGGCCTGTTTTGCGTACCGCGAGTGGCCAGGCCGCGATGAGCAGCAGCACAGCCCCGGCGATCTCCTCGTAGAACGACGTGCGCACGTACGGGGCGCCCCAGCTTTCCTGGAAGCCGAACAGGCCCGCTTCGATCGTGATGAGCAGGCCAACGGCGGTACCGGCCAGTAGCCCGGCTGCGGCCAGCACCGCGGCCAGCCAGCGCAGTGCGGCGGTGGCCAGGCCGATGACGATGGCAGAAATCCCCTGCACCAGGAACAACGGGCCGATGGTCGCAATCTGCCGGTATCCGTTGGTTTCGCCCCACAAGTAGAGGTGGATGACGCCGGAGATGATGGTGAGGAGTGCGCCGATCAGGATCAGCACCGTGACCGTGGCCCGCAGCCCGGGGGATGGGATCACCCGGGGACTGCGGGCCAGCACGCGGGCCCAGGAGGGCGTACGGGAATGAGTTCGCTGCGCGATGTCAGAGTTCATGACTAACCTGCCGTTGTCATAGGCGTACGGGTCGCGGACTGCCGCCGGGGCCATAGCGCCAGGGCGAGCAGAACGAATAGTGGCGCCGTACCAGGATCGGTGGCCTGCCCGGTGAGCAGACCGCCCAGATCCTGGCCGAACACGCCGTACAGGATGGCGACTGCGATGCCCGCCGCCAGGGCGGCGGGGCGCCAGGCGGGGCGCAGCACGCACCACCCGACCGCAACCTCGATGACCGCGGCGAGCAAGGCGAACAGTGCGCCGTGGCCTGCGAGCAAGTGCCCGGCATGGCTGTTGAGCACGGCCAGCCACCCCGGCTCGCCTTCCCCGATATTGGCCACCTCGGCCGCGGGGACGCCGGCGGCGTGGTTAGCGCCCCCCAGTTCCAGCAGGGCCAGTCCAGACCACAGGATTGTCCAGCACCACAGCGCACCCCTGCCTCCCAGCAGCCCGGTGTCCGCGACCGCGACTGCGGGGCTGTCGCCCGGGCGCCGCGGCCACAAGATGAGGGCGATCAGCGCGTACAACAGCGCGGCTCCCGGCGCCCCGTTCAGGGCGCTGACACCCGGCATGAACAGGCCGCCGAAACCTTCGCCGACCACCCACACCGCCAGCGCCCACGCGATGGACACCGGCCGGGCCAGCGCCGCGGTGCGGCCCCACAGCAGGCCGGCACCGATCGCCAGTTGCAACGACGCGAACGCGGCATTCCAGATCACCGGGTGGGCGGTGAGCATGGTGGTGGTCTGGTACAGGACCGCCGACACCGGCCCGGGCAGGCCCATGTTGGCCATGCCCAGCATGTTGCCGAAGAACGCGCTGCTGAACATGTACGGCTGCCACTGCAGGGCCCCATCGACCAGCCAGAGCACGCCCAGCGCCATCTCCAGCCGCCGGCGGGTCAGCACCCGCGCTGCCCCGCCCCGGATCCGGGGCGGGGCAGCGGTGCGGGCGTGAGCCTGATTCACCGGCTGGGCCATCAGGAAACGGTGATGTTCACGTTCATGCCCTCGGCCTTGTGGCCGGGCACCCCGCAGTAGATGTCGTAGCTCCCCTTGTGCAGGGTCACCGTGACCGACGCGGACTGCCCCGGTGACAGCAGGCCAGCGGTCTTGACCTGGTTCACCCCCGGCCCGTTAATGACCAGGTTGTGCTGCAGATGCCCGTTGTCCACGGCGGTGAACTTGTAGGTGCCGGGGCTGAAGCTCTTGGTCGACAGCGCAATGTGGAACTCGGTCTCGGTGGCGGTGACCGCCGTGGTGCCTCCCGCCGCAGCGCCTGGCGCGGCTGAGGACGGGGCCGCCGGGGACGGGGCGGCCGCCGAGGACGAGGCGGCCGCCGGGGACGGGGCGGCCGCCGGGGAACCAGAAGAGGAACAGCCCGCCGCCGTCAGCGCGACCGCCGCGGCGGCCATCGGAAGGGCCGCCACAAGCCCGCGGCGCCGCCGCAGTCGCGAGGCAGGTGAGTCAGCCGACGATGAGAGCACTATTCCTCCTGGTATAGGCACGGGCTGGTATAGGCACGGGCTGGTATGGGCACGGGCCGATCAGCCGTGGGGTCGCTTCCCCCGGCTCGTCTTCAACACGTCAGGACCTCACCGTCGGTTCAGCGAGGCGGTCGTCTATGCCCAGGTGGCGCGCGCGGCTGGCGGTGGTATCGGGGCACTGACTGGCCGCCCGCGCAGCCACTCGGCATAGGACGTGGAGTTATCTGTACCAGGTATCACGTCACCTGGCAGGGCCTGGGCGAAGACCAGCGCGGCGGTGGCTCGCAGCTCACCGCGGAGCAGGCGGGCCGGGCCGGTCGCTTCGAACGCCAGCGTCCACCAGGCCCGGCCGCAGGTATGGATCTCGGTGAGTTCCGCCTTGGACCGCGCCGGCCCGCGGGCCGGAAAGCGGCTGATCCGCCGCCTCTTGCGAACCGGTCTCCAGCGGGCTGGCCCGGCGGCGTGCGGGCCAGGTGGGCGGAGCGGGCCGGCCGGGCGGAACGGGCCGGCTGGGCGGAGCGGAAAGGACCACTTCTGCCAGGATTCGATCCGGCCACGGGCGCGGCCCGCCACGTCGAGGATTCCCGGGCTTCCGCCGTACAGCTTCACTTCGAGGGGCCCGAAGCCGCGGACCTTCACCGAAAGCCCGGGCAGATCCGGAGAGAGAAGATAGGTGTCCACGCGGGACTGCACCGCGACCGGGAAGCATTCGAACCATCGGGTCATCGCGGTCTCTAGCTGGCCTGGAAATATCCAGCGCACCTCGAGACTGTGGCCGCCGTCGGTGGCCGGGCACTGCGGCTGTGCCAACGTCATCGTCAGCTGCCACCTCCCAACCGGACGTTGCGGTCCTGAGCAGAGGATGCCCGCCAGCGCGGTGATCCGGCGTCCTCCGGCCCGGGTGAGGCGATGCTGGCCAGGCGGTGCTGGCCAGGCGGTGCTGGCGATGACGCCGTGGACGCGGTCTCGCGGGCCTGGCCTGGGCTGACCACCCGTTCAGGGTGATATCGGGACCGCGGCTGGCCTGTCTACTGGCAGGGGAGGTGGCCAGATGTCTTCTGGCGCCTCAGCGTTACTGGGAAAGGGATGCGAGATGACCCTCAACGAGGGGTTGCCGGTGCCGCCCCGCACGGTCTCGGGGGATACCTCTTACGCAGTGCAGCAGGCCCGGGCCGCACGACGGCGGCGGAGCGTGCTCAAAGGCGTCGTGCTCATGACGGTCGTGCACGTGGCGACGGACAAGCGCACCCTGGCGGCCGCCGTCGTGGCGGTCGTGGCGGTGGCCGCCGCCGCGCGACTGGCGTCGGAGGGCGGCAACCCGCTGGACTGGTACCTGTCGCTCTCGCGCGGTAAGGGCGACGCCGCGCCGTAGCCGCGCTGGACACGCTGTGACCAGGTGCCGGGCTACCCGGTCTACAGGTGGTTGAACCCCCCGGTTTCTTCCTTAGTCATGGGCACGGTGACCGGATGCTTGTCAAAATGGGCCACCGCGTCGCGGAAGTCGTCGAGCAGCGAGGCGGCCATGTCCTGGCTCACGCCGAGGCGGACCAGGATGCGCTGCACGGCGATGTCAGCCGCTGTTCCGGTGAGGGTGTAGGCAGGCACCTGCCATCCGCGGAGGCGCAGCCGGTCGGCCAGGTCGAACAGCGTGTAGCCGGGGTCCTGGCCTTCGCGGATCCGCCAGGTGACCGTCGGGATTCCGGTGTTCGGGTTGCTGTCACACAGCAGCTCGAAGGGGCCCAGTTTGACGATCTCCGTGGCGAGGTACTGGCCGATGTCGTAGGACGCCTGGTGGATGCGGCGGTAGCCCTCATAGCCGAGCCGGAGGAAGTTGTAGTAGCTGGCGATGATCTGGCCCGCCGGCCGGGAGAAGTTGATCTGGAAGACCGGCATGTCGCCGCCGAGGTAGTTGACGTGGAACACGAGCTCATCGGGGAGCTCGCTGCTGTCCCGGAAGACGACCCAGCCCACACCCAGCGGGGCCAGCCCGAATTTGTGACCTGAGGCACTGATCGACTTGACCCGGGGAAGGCGGAAGTCGAAGACGACCTCGGGAGCGCAGAACGGAGCGAGGAAACCGCCGCTGGCCCCGTCCACGTGAATGCCGATATCCAGGCCGGTGTCGGCCTGCAGCTTGTCCAGGGCGTTCGACATGGCTTCCACGGGCTCGTAGGCGCCGGTGTAGGTGACGCCGAGCGTCGGTACGACCATGATGGTGTTCTCGTCCACCCGCTCGAGCATCGAGGCCGGATCCATGGCGTAACTGCCATGGGACATCGGCACCTCACGCATTTCGATGTCCCAGTAGCGGGCGAACTTGTGCCACACCACCTGCACCGGGCCGCACACCATGTTCGGGTTGTCCGTCGGCTTGCCCTCGGCGCGCCGCTTGGCCCGCCACCGCCATTTGGCCGCCATGCCCGCGAGCATGCAGGCCTCGGAGGAGCCGATGGCCGAGGTGCCCACGGTGTTGGCCGCCTCGGGCGCATTCCACAGGTCGGCCATCATGTGCACGCAGCGCCGCTCTATCTCGGCGGCCTGCGGGTACTCGTCCCTGTCGATCATGTTCTTGTTGACCGACAGCGCCATCAGGGCCAGAGCCTCGGGCTCCTCCCACGTCTGGCAGAACGTGGCCAGGTTCTGCCGGGCGTTGCCGTCGAGTATCAGCTCGTCCGCCACCACCTGAAACGCTTCGCGCGCTTGCGTCTCGCCCTGGGGGAACCGGTATTTAGGCACCGGTCTGGTCAGGTCCCGCTCGGCGAATACGCAATCGTCTATCTGCTCGCGGACGGCATCGCGCTCGTGCAGGGGCATGATCAGCATCTCCTCGATCGTGAGCTGATCTCGATGCTGGCCGGGGGGCGCCTGGGCCCGCATCCCCCGTGACGGGTAGGCGGATGAGCTTCCGGGCCGGCCGCGTACTCCCTCTGGGCGGGTGATTCGCCGCCGGGCAGGCCCCCCCATACTGAGGCCGAATCATGGTCGCCCTCGGCCTGGCCCTCCCAGAGGTTCCAGAGGGGCCGTAAGCCAGAACGGCGCCGGTCAGCGTTCGATCCTCGAGGAGGACACATGTTCAGGAGGCGACGTCCGCTGCTGCGGGCGGCAGTGGTCGGAGGCGGGGCGTACGTGGCGGGCAAGCGGGTCGCGAACCGGCGAGCCGAGCAGGACGCGCAGGATGCCGACCAGGATGGCCGCATCGACGACCTCGAGCAACAGCAGCAGGTCGCCGGACCCCCGGCGGCCGCGCCTGCGGCCGCTCCGGCGGCCGCACCCTCAGTGGCAGATCAGATCAGCCAGCTGGCGGACCTGCATCAGCAGGGGGTTCTCACTGACGACGAGTTCGCCGCGGCCAAGGCAAAACTGCTGGGTACGTGAGCACGGGCGCCATGGCCGCCGCCCCCGTGGCGGCGGTCATGGCGCCCGTGAACGGTGGTCTCCGGGCCAGCGCTAGGACTTAGCGCCGGCGGGAGACGCGGCGTGCGGTGCGCCGGCCGGTACGGCGGGCGACCCTGCGTCCTCCGAACATTTCTCCTCCTGCCTGTGGTCGTGGCTGGTTACGGTCCTGCCCGTAGGTGTGCTCGTTTACGGCTTTGCGCCCGCGGTTTCCATCGCGTGAAGTTCTTCCGCGTCCTCGGCGGACACCAATCCGATCTCGACGAGGTCGAGCGGGCTGATGAAACCGTCGCTGACCCGGAAGCCGCCCGCGCGCGCGATCGCGTCGCGCAACGGCACGGCCCAGTGGTGCTCGAGCAGGATGAGTGCTGCCGCGGAGTCGTTGGGGATGTCCTCAAGAACATCCCAGGCCTCCTGCTCGGAGAATACCTGCACGCCGTCCGCGGTCGCCTCGGCGCCGGCGATGGCGCCCTCCTCGGCCCCTTCCTCGCCCTCGATGCCGAGCCCGATGAGCGCTCCGATCTTGCTGCCCAGTTCGATGGCCTCGTCTGTGGTCAGGTTGCTGAGGTGCTCCACCTCGACGTCCCCGTCCGCGGTCTTGTAGACGGCCAGGGAGTCGATCACCCGGACGGTGTCGCTCTCGCGCAGCCGCTCCAGCTCAGCGATGATCTCGCCATGGAAATCGGGGTGGCTGAACCCCAGCACGATGAGCTGTACTGGTCCAATTGCCATGTCCTGCCTCGTTTCTCGCTCGGCTTTCGTCAACCAACGGGAAGCCGTGACCCTCGCACCAACGCTCCCGCTCTCGGTATCAGAGGCTTCCCGATGAAGTGCTGGGGCCGCATCCCCCACCGGGGGTGATGAGCCCAGCGGGGGAAATGGTCACACTCTTGCTGACGATCACCCGGCTGAAAGTGCGGCAATGGCACTGCCGGGCGCCGTTGCCCTTGCGGTCAGCGCCAAGGCTGACGGCAGCGCTTCGTTAGAAGGAGACAACTGCCGTGAACTATCCCCTGCTTAACCTGTTCTGGACGATCTTCCTGGTCTTCGTGTGGGTCATGTGGTTCTGGATCCTGATCACCGTGTTTATCGACATCTTCCGCAGCAGTGACCTGTCCGGATGGGGCAAAGCCCTCTGGTTCCTGTTCGTCTTGCTGATCCCGCTGGTGGGAGTGCTGGTCTACCTGATAGCCCGCGGAGGCTCGATGCACGACCGGGCGGCGCGGGTGGCTCAGCAGCAGGATGCAGAGGTGCGCAGCTACGTCCGGGAGGCGGCGGGCACGGAATCCACCCCAGCAGATCAGCTGGCCAAGCTCGCGGACCTGCACGCCCGGGGCGTCATCACCGACCAGGAGTTCGCGCAGGAGAAGGCCAAGGTCCTGGCCTGACATCGCGGGCCATTCCCGCCTGTCCGCTGGCCGCGGATACGCCCTGGCACCGGCTTGATGCTCAGCCAAGCCGGTGCCGGGGCTTATCCGTGGGCCGGACTCGCGGACTCACCCGGGTGAGCAGCGCACCGGGGTGAGCGCATCCTCACCCGGCTCGGGGCTATAACGGCCGCATGCCTGGAGATCACGCTCGCTGGTACCGGATCGTCGTGCGTGGCGAGGTCGGATCGCTGCTGGCCGCGTCCCTGGGGGAAACCGAGGTTACGTCTTTCCATGGCTGGACCACCATTACCGCTTCGGTGCGGGACTCCTCTGAGTTCTATGGGCTGCTGGACAGCCTGGAGGACTTCGCGCTGCGGGTGGTCAGTGCTAACGAACCCCAGGGCTCGATATGAGATCCCGCCCGCTGGTCCGGCTAGCCGGGCTGGTGGCGACGGGGGCAGGCGACATGCCGTCCGCCTACCGGTGGCAGGTGATTGACGCCCTCGACCGGGGGGATCACGATCGATGAGATTGCGGGCGTCCTGATGGCGCTCCTGCCCACCGTGGGAACAGCGCGCGTCACCGTCGCCGCATCAGCCATCCGTGCTGTGCTTGACCACGTCCTGACTTAAATGCCCTGACCGGAAGGCTTGTGCGCCGACTGTAAGTGTTTGCGGCTTATTGTGACTTTGTGCAAAGCTAGGCGATGGTTGTACACGCGGCCGTGACCTCGGCAGACGTGACAGCCTGCTGCTCCGGGGGGGCCAGTGAGTCACGAGGAAACGTATACCGTCACTGACGCATCACCGGCTGGCGATGCAGTCCTGCCCGTGGGCCAATTCGGCCACGGGCTTACCGCCAGCCTGCGCCGCCAGCCGGCCCGCCGGGTGGAAGGCCGGGTGGAAGGCGGCTACACCGGCGCGTTCGAGCTCATCTGCGCCGACTGCGGTGATCACCTGTATCTGGACTACTCCGAGGTCTCGCCCCGGCTGCGCCGCATTCGCGGGCCGTACACGATGCAGGCCGGTCTGGCCGCCTACGAGGAACACCTCGGAACGAGAACCTTAGGCGGATCAGAGCAACTGGAGCTGGCGGGCGCGGCGGACGGCCTCGTTTCTGCTGACTGCGCCCAGCTTGCGGAAGATGCTCTTCAGGTGGCTCTTGACCGTATTGACCGAGACGAACATCTCGGCCGCGATCTCCGCTGTGCCCAGCATCTCTGATGCGTGCTGCAGAACTTCGCGCTCGCGGTTGCTGAGATTCTCCACGACCAGGGGCATGACCTGCGCCGCAACGGCCTGCCGTGACGCGTTGACGGGCGGCTTGGCCGGGGCGCCCGCCCGGTGGCGGGCCGGACCGCCCCGGCTGGACGGCCCCTGGTTCAGCAGCTGGCGGTAGGCCCGGGCCAGGCCAGGGTTTTCCGGTAGCTCCTCACGGATCCAGCTTCCTTCGATGAGGAACGGCAGCCGCACCCGCTCGCTCTCAGCCAGCCGCAGGGCCCGCTCAAGCAAACGATCCGCGCTCCGGCGGTCGCCGATCTCATGGCTGAGCTGAGCATCGGCCAGCCAGGCCTGGAGGCGGACGTGATCCGGGACCCGGTCCCTATCTGCGGAACACCCGGCTAGGGCCCGCCTGGCGGCCTGGACGTTCCCGCCGGCCAGCCACGCGCGAGCCAGGGCGGCCGCCGCCTCCAGGGAGGAGTCCGCGCCGGCCCGGCGTGCGGCCTCGACCGCGGACGCGATGTTTCCCTGCGCCAGGTACGCCTGCGACTCAGCCAGCACAAGGCGCTGCTCGAGCCAGGGGGCGGGAGACCAGCCGCACCTGGCCCGGCCGACCAGCGCCGCCACCGGGGCCGGGCGCCGCTGGGCCAGGAATCCGCGCGCCGCGACGAGGCACGCGACCGCCCCGATCAGCTTGTCCGGGCACAGCTGCAGAATCTCGTCCGCGCGCCGGAGGCAACGGCGGGCTTCGGGCAGCTCGCCCCGCTCCACGTGGACGTACGCCATGGCCACGGTCGCGGCGCAACTCGAACTCTCGTCGGCTCGGGCTTGATTATCCCGGCCTGCGCCGACGGGCGCTGCAGCCAGCTCGGCGGCCCGGCCCAGGCGGCCACGCAGGGCTTCCAGCAGGGCCAGGTGACCAAGGCAGTCGGCTCGCTGCCAGGTGCTGTGCGCGGCCGCCGCGGCCGCACTCAGCGTGACCGCCGCCTGATCGAAATGACCGGCCCACATTTCTACCGCTCCGCGACCTGCCTTCACCTGTGCGCCCATATCAGGATGCAAGGCCAGCTGATCGGCTGGAATTTTGCCGATCAAGGCGGTAGCGTCCGCCGCCGCGACCTCGGCGGCATGAAGTTCTCCTTGGCGTTGCGCTCGGCCGACCTGGATGACCGCCCGGGCGAGCCGGGACGGAATCTCCTGATCGGGAGGAATCTGGTCCAGCAGCTGATCCGCAACCGCGAGCGATGCGCCTGCCGAGTCATCACTTGTGGTCGCGAGCCTGAGCGCGGCCGTCACCAGCAGCGGCTGCGGTTCGCTCCAGGGCTGATCCTGCGGGATGCGCTGCAGCACCTCGCCGAGCGGCCCGACGCCAGGTGGCTCCATGAGCTGGTGGACGACCAGCTCATCCACGGCTATCCGGGCGGCAAGCTGCCAGTCGCCCCCCGCTGCGGCCTGCCGCGCTGCCTCGGCGGCGGTCCGGTTTTTCCGGAGCCATCCGGCGGCCCGCCGGTGCAAGTCAAGCTCCAGGTCAGGGCATTCGCGCCGGAGTTTCAGGCGCAGCACCTCCGCCAGCAGCGGATGGTAGCGATACCAGCCGCCACCAAGAGGCCGGATGAGGGCGTTGGCCTGGGCTAGCGCCGGCAAGTCGGTGGCGGGCTCAGCACTGGCCAGTTCACTGGCGAGATCGGCGTTGACCTGATCAAGGATGCTCGTCCGCAGCAGGAAGGACCTCATGCTGGCCGGCAAGGTGTTGAGTACCTCCTCCACCAGGTAGCCCGCGACGGCGCTGTCCTCGGCGGCGACGTGTTTGACGAACAGCGCCGGGTCAGGATGGGTCGTCATCGAGATCGCGGCCAGGCGCAGGGCTGCTACCCATCCGTCCACCCGGCCGGTGAGGAAGGCCAGCGAATCGGCGGGCAGCGCGATGCTGTGCCGCTCCATCAGCTGGCTGGCCTCCCCGACGCTGAAGGCCAGCTCGCCGGCGCGGATCTCGGTCAGCTCGCCGGCCAGCCGGTAGCGGTGCAGCGGCAGGACGGGCTCGCTGCGCGAGGCGACCACCAGACTCAAGTGCGGCCGGGCGTTTCTGAGCAGGCGGGTCAGCCCGTCCAAGGTCCGGGGCTCGGTAACCAGATGGAGATCGTCCAGGACCAGGACCACTGGTGTGCCGCAGGCGGCGATCGCCGCGGTCAGCCGGAGCAGGAATGCGTGGTCGACGCGGCCCCGCCCGGGGGCCCAGACGGTTCCCGGGATCTCCACACCCGCGCGCCGCAGAGCCTCGACCACGTAGGACCAGAATGCCCGGGGACGGTTGTCGTATTCATCGAGGGTGACCCAGGCGATCCGGGGCAATCCTGTGCGGGTGACCGCCCACGAGGCTATGGCCATGGTCTTGCCGGCCCCGGGCGGCCCGCTGACTACGGTGAGCGGGCCCTGTCTTCCAGCGTCGATCCGCTCGTCGATCCGCAGGCGGGGCACCATCCAGTCGGGCAGGGCGGGTGCGATGATCTTGGAAGTGAGGATGGTCTCGTCGGAGTTGGCCGCACGGTGCCGAGTGGGACTCGTCGCCGCGGCGTTGGGGCTCGAAGTCATCGTGACGCCTCTGCTCTAGACCGGCAAGTCTGCGACGATCTGTCTCCTGTCAGCCGCCAGGGTCTGGAGCGGGCCAACTCGCTGCCGCCAGTTACCCTCCGATATGGGTGAGTTGTCAACGGACCTTGGTCCCGGTTGTGGGGATGTCACCCGGGTGAAAACGCCACCCGTGACGGGTGTAGCGCGACCTCGCCGGCGGCCGGATGGTGGAGGTCTGGGCGACACCCGACTTCTGGTGAGGGGGCGGAAGGTGACATTGAGTTACTACGAGATCCGTCTGGCAGGGACGCTTCCGCCCGAGGCATTGGTCGACTTTGAGGGGCTGACCGCCGAGCCAGAGCCAGTCGCCACCATGCTGCACGGCTCGCTTCCTGACCAGGCGGCCCTGCATGGCCTGCTCGCCCGGCTCGAGCTGCTGGGAGTGCGGGTCCTGGAGATCCGCCGCGGGCACGAATCGCCACCCCCGTAGGCCGGGGGCAGGCGGGCCCGGGGGTAGCGCATCCCGGGGAAGCCAGCCACGCCGGTGCCTCCCGGGGAAGTCGGCTATGCGTGTGAAACACGGGGCTGGCTACGGTTTGTGCTGCTCTGATACGCTCCGCACAGGGGGCGGGTGCGCGGTGGTGCGTGGGATGAGCGAGCACTCAGTTGTGGACGGGCGACCTCCGGGTCGGCCCGTCGTGGAGATAGTGCGTTCCAATCTTGATGTACTCCTGGAAACCAAGCTGCAGGCTCCGCGCGTCCGCAGGGAGTGGGTAGGGCGGCCCGGGCTGGTGCGAGCTCTGGACGATCTCGAGTCCAAACTCATCCTGGTAGATGCGCCCGCGGGTTATGGCAAAACGACCCTGCTGGCCCAGTGGGGTGATGCGGCCGCCGCCTCCCGGCCGTTCGCGTGGATCTCACTCGATCGCGGGGACGACGATCCCGCCCGGCTCTTGGGGCACGTGATCTCCTCGCTGGGGCGTGTCTTCCCTGACCTCCGCGCGGGAGAGATCCTGCGGCCACTGCACCGGCAGGTACCCGACGTGGAGGAGGCGCTGGCGCGCCTGGTCAACGACCTGACCTCACTCGCGGCGCCGGTCGTGATCATTCTTGACGACTACCACGTCATCAGGGAGCGGCGCTGTCATGAGCAGCTCGAGTTCCTGCTGCTCCGGCTCCCGCCCAGCGCCCAGGTCGTGCTGAGCACCCGGGCCGACCCGCCGTTGCCCCTGGGCAGGCTGAGAGCGGCGGGGGAGATGGCCGAGATCCGGATGGCCGATCTCAATTTCACCTCCGGTGAGGCCGACGCGCTGATCCAGCGGGTGGCGTCGGTCCAGCTCGACCAGCAGGCCCTGGCCGACCTCGTGGAACGAACCGAAGGGTGGCCAGCCGGGTTGTACCTGGCGGCCCTGTCTCTGCGCAGCCATCCCGCTCCGCAGGATTTCGTCCGTGACTTTACCGGCGGCAACCGCTATGTCGTGGATTACCTGGCGGAAGAAGTCGTCAGCCGGCAGCCGAAGCATATTCGGCAATTCCTTTCCCGGACGTCTGTCCTGGGCCGGTTCACCGCGCCGCTCTGCGACGCGGTCGCCGGAACGTCGGATGCCCGGGATGTCCTCGGCGCACTCGAACGCGAGAACTTGTTCCTCATCGCGCTGGATGACAACCGGGAGTGGTTCCGTTACCACCACCTGTTCGCCCAGCTACAGCTGGCCCAGCTGGCCCGGGCCGAGCCGGGCACGATTCCGGCCCTGCATCAGCAAGCCAGCGCCTGGCACCTGGAGCACGGATCGGTCGACGAGGCCGTGGGCCACGCACTCGCGGCGGGAGACGTGGCCAGCTCGGTGAGGCTCATCGCCGAGCACTGGTACCGCTACGTTGACACGGGGCGGGTGGCTACCGTGCGCGGTTGGCTGCGCTCACTTGGTGATGAGAGGATCAAGGCCCACCCGCTGGCCGCGCACTGCGCCGCCTGGGTCGCGGCCCTTCGCGGGGACCGCGAGGGGGTACGGCTGTGGCTCCCGGTCATCGCCGCGGGCGGGAACGAGGGGCCGCTGCCCGATGGCATGCGATCGCTGCAGTCCTCCGCCGCTCTCCTCGACGGCTGCTTCGGGTTCAGCGGGCTCGAGCCGATGCGCAGGTCGGCATCCGAGGCCGTGGACCTGGAAACCAACCCGGTTTCGCCGTGGTACGCACTGGCCCGGGCGGGTTACGGGGCCGCGCTCTACTTCTGCGGCGAGTTCCAGGCCGCAGCCCGGCAACTCGAGCAGGCGCTAGCGCAGGGCAGCTCGATCGCGCTGGTCCGCATGCTTTCCTGCGCCATGATGTCCCTGGTGGCGGTGGAGGAAGGACGGCTAGGCCAAGCGGAACAGCTGGCCCATTCGGCCCGGGACATCGTGACGGATGATGCGATTGGCCTGAGAGAGTCCCCGCAGGCTTCTATCGCCGCTATTGCCGTGGGGGCGGTCCTGGCCGGTCAGGGTCGGTTTGAGGACGCCCGCGGTGAGCTGGAGCAGGCGCTCCGGTCACGCCGTCAGTGGTTTGGTATCAGCCAGTGGCCGACGATCGAGACGCTCCTGCGGCTCGCACCCGTGCGGCTGGAACTCGGAGACCTGCCCGGTGCCATCGCCTTGCTTGGTGAGGCGCGTGAAGTCCTGATCTCGTTCCCGGACGGCGCGGGAGCCCAGCTTGACCGGCTGGAACGCTTCGAACGACGGCTCGCCGGGCTGCCCCGGACCAGGCGGGCCGCCGAGCCGCTGACCGAACGCGAGCGGGCCGTGCTCAGGCTCCTGCGGGGAACGCTGTCCACCCGCGAGATCGGCCAGGAGCTGTACCTGTCCGGAAACACCATCAAGACTCACACCCGCTCTATTTACCGGAAGCTCGGCGTTTCTAGCCGGCGTGACGCGGTTGAGCGCGGCCGGGAACTCGGCCTGTACTAGGGCTGCCTGTACCGGGGCTGCCTGTACTGAGGCTGCCCTGTACTGGGGCTGACCTCACCCGCCGGTCTGGGCGGGAAGTCCGCCGTGGCGCTGTCCACGAGGTTGCGCGCGGTGTCGGTGAGCCGCTGGTTGCTCTCCCGGGCGTGATCGCGCAGCAGCGTGAACGCCTGGTCCATGGCCAGGTTGAAGCGCTCGGCCAGCTTGCCCTTGGCCTGCTCGATAATGATCCGGCTGTTCAGGGCGGCCTGGAGCTGCTCGGCAATGGTCTCGCTGCGGCGCAGGTTCCGCTCCTGCAGCAGTCCGATGGTGGCCACGTCCGCCAGGGCCTGGCCGACGCGCAGATCTGCTGGTTCGAACGGGCCCGAACTGGCCCGGAACAGGTTGAGCGCCCCGATGATCTGGCCCCGCAGCCGCATGGGCAGGGCCTCCACGGTGCGGAACCCGGCCTGCACGGCAGCGGCGGCGAACTCGGGCCATTGCTGACCCGGCCCCGAGAGGTCAGCCGCGGTGACGGGCTGGCCGGTGCGGAAGCAGTCCAGGCATGGGCCCTGGTCATTCTGAATCTGGAACAGCTCAATCAGCTCGGAGGCCTCGCTGGATGCCGCCGCTATGCGCAGTTCCCCGCGCGGGTCAGCGAGCACGACCCCGGCCGCGGACGCGGCGAGCAGCCGGACGCTGCGGTCCGTGAGCATGTGCAGGAAGTCGATGATGTCGAAATCGGCGACCATGGTGTCTGCCAGGTCGACGAAGGTGTCGGACAGTAGTTCGGAATCCATCGGGTCACCCTCTCGTCAGTGGGCAGTTAAGGGTGGGCGGCCGACGCCCGGCGCCGGGTCGGCCCGGTCATCATGGCTCGCCGTCCGGGGCCGGATCCGGATCCAGCCGCAGGCGGCGGGCGACGATGTCGCGGGCCACGTCAGCGAGTCGCCGGTCTCTCGCATACGCGTAGGCGCGAAGCCGCACAAAAGCCTCGCCGGCGGTCACTCCCAGCTGCACAGTCAGCATGCCAGTCGCCTGGTCGATCTGGGCCCGGTGCCGGGCCAGGTCCGGGGGCCACAGGTCCAGGGCCTTCCCGTTAACTCCGTTATACCCGCGGGTCACGTCGCCGCCTGCGCCGTCGAGCAGGAACACGGTCGCGGCGTCGGCGAGGATGAGGCACTCGCCGAACTGCTTTGCGGTCAGCGGGCCGGGTGAGTCGCGGTACAGGCCCATCTCCCCGGCCCGGATCGCTCCAATCGTCAGCGGGAACGCAAAAACGGCACCCACGCCGATCCGGCGGGCTCCCGGCGTGAACGCAGGCCACCCACGGCGGGGCTCGTCAGCCTCCAGGTCGGCGGCCAGGACGGGGGCGGCCGACGCCTGAGCGTCCAGGCCTGGTCCCTCGCCGAGGGTCAGCTGCAACTCGGCCAGTTGCTCGGCCACCGGATCTGTCGCGCACATGATGACGTCCGGCGTCTGGCCGCTGGCTGCGGTTACCCACGCCCCGCTGACCCCTTCTGAGGCCACCGCCACCGCGCACACACTGGCGACTGAGACCCCCCGGTCGTGCCGGGAGGCATGCTCCGCGATCAGGCCCCAGAGGAGCGCACGCGGGTTCTCGGTCACCGGTACTCCCAGTTGTACCGCGGGATGGTCTCCAGCACCGTAGCCACAGGCTGCGAACCTGGCCAAGCGGCCGGAGATGGCCTGGTCAGCTCAGTGGCCGGTCAGGTGGATAACGCCCACGTCATGCAGGCCGTCGAGGGCCAGCTGGACGGCGAGCGCGGCCAGCAGGAATCCGAACACCTTCTCGGTTATCAGCATCCGGCTCGCATCCAGGTGGTTGCTGACCTGCACAGCCCACCGGAAGATCAGCACGTCGAGCGCCAGCACCACCGCGAGAATACCGACGACGACCGCGACCACGGCCACCGAGCTGGCTTCCGCAGACGAGGTCACCAGGACGACAATGCCCGCCGGGTTGAGCAGGTACGGCACGGCCAGGGGGTAGACCGCGAGCCGCATCGGATCCTGGTCCTGCGGGGGATGACGGCTGCCGTTCCCGTCGCCCTGGCCGAGCACCATGGTGACCGCGATGATGAGCAGGATGATCCCGCTCGCGACGCCCAGCGCGCCCGGCGAGAAGTGCAGCAGCCTGGTCAGCACGCCGCCGAGGACGAGCAAGAGGACGGCGACCGTGGCGGCGGTGGTCAGCATCTTGCGCAGGACGCGGCGCTTGGTCACCTCGGGCATCCCGGCGGTCATCTCGAGGAACGGCACCAGCGCGATCTTGGGTCCGACTCCGATCAGGAGCAGCAGGAACGTGTCGATGACGAAGGTGACGTTCAGCGACTCGAGTTCCATTCCGGCTGCCCCTCTGGCCTGCGGCTGACTCAGATCCGGTGAGCCCTTGACGGCTGTACCCAGCGCACGCGCCGAGGCTCCCGGCAGATGATGGCGCTGCGTCCAGCCGCTGTGCTCACCCTGGCCGGGTGACCGGCGCACCCGCCCGGGCGAAGATCCAGCCTGGGAGTCACGCTCCGGTAATAGGGCCGGATCCGGCCACAATGACAATTCCGGTATTTAGGCCCAAACGTATCTGGCTTGGCCGCGCTTTAGGCGCGGACGCCCATGTGACTGCCTGAATTACATCCGGCGCTGGCCAAATTTTGTCTATCCTCGGAATATGACGCCTGAAGGGCTTGGAATCCGGGCGGAAATCACGGCAGAACCGCTGGATCCGGTCGATAACGACGTGGCCGCGCCTCCTGGCCGCCGGTTCGCGCCCGATGCGGATATTAGCCCGAAATGGGTATCGGGACGCGATAAGCCGGGCCGGAACCTGGCCCTCCGGAAGAGCCGGGCCCGAGATCCCCGCTGCCCCCGCATTTATCTTCACATAGGCGAGCCGAAGACCGGGACAACGTTTCTCCAGGATGCCATGTGGGGTAACCGCTCGTGGCTGTCCTCCCGCGGGATCCTGCTGCCGGGCTATGGCCATCAAGATCATTCCCGGGCGAGCCGGGATCTGCGCGGGGCGCGGCGGGCGGCGTCTGACCCGGCCGATCCCTGGACGGGCGAATGGGATGTCCTGACCCGCCAGGCCCTGCGCGGCCGCCGGTCCGCTGTCATCTCGGACGAATTGCTCACGGTGTGCACCGCGGAGCAGGCCGACCGGGCCGTCCGGTCGCTGTTCCCGGCCGAGGTGCACGTCGTCCTGACCGTGCGTGACTTCGCGACCCTGCTGCCGGCCGAATGGCAGGAGAAGGTCAAGTGCCGCGGAACGGCCCGGTGGGAAGAATGGCTTGACCGGGTCATCGACACCGGATCGGCCGAGGACCGCCGCCGCCAAGCGTGGTTCTGGAATGCGCATGACACGCTCGCCATCCTGGACGCGTGGTCGCAGCACATCCCACCGGATCACGTCCATGTGATCACCATGCCGCGCGGCGGCCCGGCTAGCCTGCTCTGGACACGTTTCGCGTCTGTTCTGGGCATCGATCCCGGCGGGGCCGACCTCAGCCGGGCGCGCGCTAACTCCTCGCTCGGCCTCCGGGAAGCCGAATTCCTGCGCCGGATGAACGAGGCGCTGCCCGAGGAGCTGCCCGACTGGTTCTATACGAGGAACATCAAGCGGATCCTCGCGCATGATGTCCTGAGTGGCCGGCCGCGCCAGGCGCGGCTGGCCTTGCCGGCCGGCCGGCAAGCCTGGGCCAGGGAACAGGCGGAACACCTCGTGAGAGGCTTGCGCGACTCGAAGTACCACGTCGTCGGTGAGCTCGGCGAGCTGCTCCCGCGGCCGGTGACCGGGCGCCATGCCGCCGGGGAACTCGAACTAACCCGGCGGCCGTCCCCCGGCCCGGCGGCCGAGCAGCTGCTGGAGGTGGCCGTGCACGCCGCGGCGGCCCTCGCGGACCGCTACTTCCAGGAGAGGTACCCGGCCGCGGGGCCGCGTCGCAGGCTGGGCCCCCCGAGGCAGATGGCCCGGCGACTGGGATGGAAGCTGCTGAACGGGCCCCGGACGAGGCGCCTGCTGCGCACGGCCAGCCATCGCCCGGCGGTACGGCGGCTGAGGGTCGTCATCTGGAGTGTGCTGACCCGCCCGAACGTGACCACCCCGGGCGCCCGCTAGAGGCCGGCGATGATCTTGGCGAGCGCAGGCCGGTCCCGGTCCGGGGTGACGAGGTAGGACAGCCCGAACCGCTCGCGCCGGGCCTGCAGGTCCGCGCGGATCTGCTCGACACTGCCGATGAAGATGGTCGGCATCTGCCAGACCGCGCTGACGTCGATCCCGCCCCAGCCGCGCCGGGCCATGAGTGCCTCGGTGTCCTGGCGCCGGTGGCTGGTAATCCGGATCGTGGCGAACGCACTGAGTTCCAGCGCAGGGAAGCGATCGCCAGCCCGGGCCCGCAGCACGGCGATCTTCTGATCGAGGGCTGCGGGCAGGAGGTCGAGAGGGTCATCACGATCTTCGCCGGACTTGATGGGGGCCGGCAGCAGCCCGACCGTGTCGGCATGCCGTCCCGCCACGCCGAGCATGCGGGGGCCGCCCGCTCCGACGAGCAGGCGTGGCCGGCCCTGGAGTGGGGGCAGCACGTCAAGACCCAGCCCGGTGACCTGGTAGGCGGTTCCGGCCTGATCTACCTGGGCGCCCTCGAGCAGCCCGCTGATGATGGTGAGGGCCTCCTCGAGCCGGTCGATCCGCTGCCGGGCGGGCTGAAAGTCCAGGCCCGCCGCCTCATATTCGGGCCGGTACCAGCCCGCGCCGAGGCCGAGCTCAAAGCGGCCGCCGGACAGATGGTGCAGGGTCGCGGCCTCGTGGGCGACGAGCACTGGATGCCGGAAATCGTTGGCCAGGACCAGCGTGCCCACGTGCAGGCGGGTGGTGGCCGTGGCCGCGGCGGCCAGGGCGCTGAACGGGGCGAGCTGCTGGCCGTAGGCACCCGCTGAGAAGTGGTCGCGCAGCAGGAGCGCGCCGATGCCGTCGTCCTCGATCCGGCGAGCATGGTCAAGCCACGCCGGGCCGGCCAGGACGGACTCGCTGATCACACCGAACCTCAGCTTGCTGGTCATCTGCCACCCCTGGTCAATGGGCCCGGACCATGCTGGCCGCACCGCGCCCCGGGAATCTCCCGCCGCACCAGGCAGACGCCGGCGCGGGCCGGAACGTGAGATCGGGGTCCCCTCCTTGTCCGCCGACCGCCGCGGGCAGGACACTTGGGGTAGTTCTGCTGTTCAGGAGGGCACATTGGGCTCACACGTCGCATCGCCGCTGGATCGAGATGAGGTGAGATGAGGCTTCTGCTGATCGGCGCTCCCGGCGCCGGCAAGGGAACCCAGGCCGAGCTGCTGGCCAAGCGGCTCGGCATCACGCACATCTCCAGCGGCGACCTGCTGCGCCAGCACGTCAGGGACTCCACGACGCTCGGGGAGACGATCAGGTCCTACGTCGACCACGGCGATCTGGTACCAGATGGGGTCGTCATGGACATGCTGCGTAAACCGGTGGTCGCCGCGTCCGAGACCGGTGGGTACGTCCTCGACGGGTTCCCGCGGACCGTGGAGCAGGCCAAGGCGGCGTTCGCGGTGGCCCAGCCACTCGGGGCCGAGGTGCAGGCCGCGGTTCACCTCGATGTCCCCACCGCTGAGCTGGTGCGCCGGCTCCTGTCCCGGGGGCGGGGCTCGGACGACACCGAAGCCGTGATCGAGCACCGCTTGCAGGTGTATGAGGAGAACACCGTGCCCCTGCTCGAGTACTACGCCGGCCGGGAATGGATGTTCACCGTCGACGGGGCGCAGCCGCCCGAGGTGGTCCACAGTGACATCGTCGGGCGGTTGCGGAGGCTGGCCGCCCTCGCCGCAGAGGCCTGGTGACCAGCCGGAGCGGGGCGGGTCGTCAGGCCGGCTGCTCGGCCTGCAACTGCCGGACCATCTCCAGGGCGTCCGTGACGTGCTGGCTGATGTTCGTCATCGAGTTGAACACCTGCCGGACCACGCCCTGGCGGTCGATCACGTACGTGACCCGGCCCGGGAGCAGGCCCAGCACCGCCGGTACCCCATAGCGCTTGCGGATCTGGCCACCCTGGTCACTGAGCAGCGTGAAGGGCAGACGGTACTTGCTGGCGAAGGCGGCGTGCTTGTCGGGTGAGTCGGAGCTGATCCCGATCACATCCGCGCCGGCGTCGGTGAAGACCTCGTAGCTGTCCCGGAAGGCACACGCCTCGGCGGTGCAGCCGCGGGTGTCGTCCTTGGGATAGAAGTACAGGACCACCACCCGCTCGCCGAGGCGGCTCTGCAGCCGGACCGGTTCCCCGGACTGGGCTGGGAGGGTGAAATCGGGAGCCTTGTCGCCGACCTGGACGCCGCGTGCCATGGAGTGCCTTTCCTACGTTCCCGCCCGGGGGTCGCGGGCTGAGCGTCTTCAGCGTAGCCCGCCCGGGTTATCCCGGTGGACGCACCATTGTCTGCCCGCCGCTTCGGTGATAGGCCCGAGATGTCGATTGAAGGGGGGACTGCAGTGACCAACCTGGCCATCAACCTCAAGGATGCTGCTGGACGGTACCCGGGCCGCCCAGCCGTGCGCCTGGGCGACGAGGTCCTGTCCTATGCCGAACTGGACGGCCGGACGGCCCAGGTCGCCGGCTGGCTGCGGGAGCGGGGGCTGCGGCCCGGCGACCGGGTGGGGATCATGCTGCCGAACGTTCTCGCTTTCCCGGTGCTGTACTACGGGGTACTGCGGGCCGGCGGCGTGGTGGTGCCGATGAACCCGCTGCTCAAGGCGCGCGAGGTCAAGCACTACCTCGGCGACTCCGGCGCCCGGCTGGTGTTCGCCTGGTCCAC
The DNA here is from genome assembly GCA_035642895.1 of Streptosporangiaceae bacterium. Classification (GTDB taxonomy): domain Bacteria; phylum Actinomycetota; class Actinomycetes; order Streptosporangiales; family Streptosporangiaceae; genus RYN-230. The sequence goes on from DASQRM010000208.1 coordinate 52,270, forward strand.
GGCCTCCGGCGAGGCTGAGGCCGGCGCGACGGACGCGGACGCGGTCACGGTCACGGCCGGGTGGCTGGCGGAGATGGCGTCGTGGCCGTCTTCGCCGGAGGTCGCGGCGCGCGCGGACGACGACACCGCGGTCCTCCTCTACACCTCGGGCACCACCGGCACCCCCAAGGGCGCTCAGCTGACCCACGCGAACATGCGCGCCAACGCCTCGGTGACGGCCACGAGCCTTCTGGACCTGAGCCCTGACGACGTGATCATGGGCTGCCTGCCCATGTTCCACGCCTTCGGCCAGACCTGCGGGCTGAACACCGCCGTGCTCGCCGGGGCCTGCATCACCCTGATCCCGCGCTTCGACGCCGCCACGGCGCTGAAGGTGATCGAACGCGACCGCGTCACCGTCTTCGAAGGCGTCCCGACTATGTACGTTGCGATGCTCAGCGCGGGCGCCGGTCTGGCTGATACATCCACGCTGCGGGTCTGCGTCTCCGGCGGTGCCGCGCTGCCGGTCGAGGTGCTCAGGGGGTTCGCGCAGGCGTTCGGCGCGAGCATCATCGAAGGCTACGGACTGTCCGAGACGTCCCCGGTGGCGTCGTTCAACCGGGTCGACGGCGCCCGGCCCGGCTCGATCGGCTATCCCGTCGACGGGGTCGACATGAGGGTGGTGGCCGAGGACGGACGCGAGGTGCCCTCGGGGGAGGTGGGCGAGATAGCCATCCGCGGCCACAACGTCATGAAGGGCTACTGGAACCACCCGGAAGCCACGGCCGAGGCCATCAGGGACGGCTGGTTCCACACCGGGGACATGGCCAGGAAGGACGAGGACGGCTTCTACTTCATCGTCGACCGCAAGAAGGACCTGATCATCCGGGGCGGGTTCAACGTGTACCCGCGCGAGATCGAGGAGGTGCTGTACGAGCACCCGGCGGTGCTGGAAGCGGCGGTGATCGGGTTGCCGCACCCGACGCACGGCGAGGAAGTCGCCGCCGCGGTCGCGCTGAAACCCGGCTGTGCGGCCACGCCCGACGAGTTGCGCGGCTACGTCAGGGAACGGGTGGCGGCCTATAAGTACCCGCGCCGGGTCTGGCTGGTCGATGCGCTGCCCAAATGGCCAACCGGCAAGATTCTCAAACGAGAGGTGCACCCGCCCGAGGACGCCCAGTGAACGCCGGGGCGCGAGGGCCCAGGCGCACCGCGGGCCCCGGGCCGGAGCCAGGCCCGGGCGAGGCGTGGGCGCGCGACGCGGTCGAGGCGGCCGGCGCGCTCGACCTGCTGCTGACCGACGCGGCGCTCGGCGTCCCGCGCCGGTTCCGGCCGGACAGCTCGCTGCTGCGGCTGGCGGCTGGGCTGGCTCGCCGCCCGCGGCTGGTCTCCCGTCAGGCCGCCGGGCTGGGCACCGAACTCGGCCGGATCGCGGCCGGCCGGTCCGCGGTCGCGGCCAGTTCCCGCGACCGCCGCTTCGCCGACCCGGCGTGGAAGGGCAATCCGTTCCTGCGGCGCGCCGTCCAGGCGTACCTGGCGGCGGGCCAGTCCGCGGAGGCCCTGCTGGCCGGGGCCGGGCTGGGCTGGCGCGATGAGACGCGGTTGAGCTTCCTGCTCACCAACCTGATCGCGGCCGCCGCACCGAGTAACAGCCCGCTGCTCAGCCCGGTCGGCTGGAAGGCGCTCCTGGATACCGGCGGCCAGAGCGCCGTCCGGGGCCTGGGCGCGCTGGCCCGCGATCTGGCCAGCCCGCCGCGAGTGCCGTCCATGGTGCCCGCCGACGCCTTCGGGGTGGGGAGGGACCTGGCCGTCACGCCGGGCGGTGTCGTCCACTCGTGCGAGCAATTCGAGCTCATCCAGTATCAGCCCGTCACCGGGACCGTGTTCCGGTACCCGCTGCTGATCGTGCCGCCGATGATCAACAAGTACTACATCACCGACCTCGCGCCCGGGCGCAGCATGGCCGAGTTCCTCACCGCCCAGGGACATCAGGTTTTCGTTATCTCGTGGCGGAACCCCGACGCGCGGCACCGGGACTGGGATCTGGAGACCTACGGGGGCGCGGTGATCGAGGCGCTGGCCGGGGTGCGGGCGATCACCGGGGCGGCCCGGGCGAGCATCTGCGCGCTGTGCTCGGGAGGCATCGTGACGTCCATGGTCGCCGCGCACCTGGGCGCGACGGGTCAGCTTGACCAGCTGGCTAGCCTCTGCCTGGGGGTGACCGTGCTCGACCAGGCCCAGGCGGGCGCCGCGGCCGCGCTGATCGACGAGGCGACCGCGAACGCGGCGATGGCGGCCTCCGGCGCGCGCGGCTACCTGGACGGACGGGCCCTGGCCGAAGTGTTCGCCTGGCTGCGGCCAGACGATCTGATCTGGAACTACTGGGTCAACAACTACCTGCAGGGACGGCCGCCGCCGGCGTTCGACATCCTGTACTGGAACGCCGACACCACCCGGCTGCCTGCCGCGCTGCACCACGACTTCATCAGGCTCGGGCTGGCCAACGCGCTGACGGTGCCCGGCGCGGCGAGCATGCTCGGCTCGCCCGTTGACCTGGCCAAGGTCGACGTGGACGCCTACGTGGTCGCGGGCGTCGCCGATCATCTCTGCCCGTGGCAGTCGTGCTACCGGACGACCCAGCTCTTCGGCGGACCGGTCAAATTCGTGCTCTCCACCAGTGGGCATATCGCGGCCCTGGTCAACCCGCCGGGCAACCAGAAGGCGTCTTTCCGCAGCGCACCCTCGAACCCGCCCGACCCACTCCAGTTCCTGGCCACCGCCGACCAGACGCCGGGGAGCTGGTGGCTGGACTACTCGGGCTGGCTGGCCGAGCGGAGCGGCGGGCTGACGACCAGCCCGGCCGGGCTGGGCCAGGAGGGGTACCCGGTCCAGTGCGCCGCACCCGGAACCTATGTCCACGACCGCTGAGGTGCGCAGCGTCCAGGTCGGCGGCCAGCTCCTGCGGGTCGGGGTGCGACCCGGCCTGAGCGGGCCAGCCGCCGGGTCTGAAGGCCAGCCGCCCCGGGTCCCGTTGCTGCTGATCAACGGCATCGGCGCCAGCCTGGAGCTGCTCGCCCCGTTCGTCGCCGAGCTCAACCCGGCCATCGAGGTGATCCGGTTCGACCCGCCCGGCGTCGGCGGGTCAGCCCCGTCACCCATGCCCTACCGCTTCAGCGGGCTGTGCCGGCTGATCGCCCGCCTGCTGGACGAGCTCGGCTATGACCAGGTCGACGTGCTCGGGATCTCGTGGGGCGGGGGAGTCGCGCAGCACTTCGCCGCGTTCCAGCGGGCCCGGTGCCGCCGGCTGGTGCTCGTCGCGACGGCGACGGGTGCGCTGATGGTGCCCGCCCGGCCTTCGGTACTTGCGCACATGGTGACGCCGCGGCGCTACCTGAACCGCGGATATCTCGAGCGGGTGGCGGGCGAGATCTACGGAGGATCCGCGCGGGCTGATCCCGCGCGGATCGCGGCCGCCATGCACAACGGCAACCGGGTCGGGCCGCCCGGCGGGTACCTGCACCAGCTCACGGCCGGGACGGGCTGGACCAGCGTTCCGTTCCTGCCCTGGCTGCGGCAGCCGACGCTCATCCTGTCCGGCGATGACGACCCGCTCATCCCGCTGGCCAACGCCCGGCTGATGCACCTGCTCATCCCGAAATCCCGGCTGCACGTCTACCAAGGCGGTCATCTCGGCCTGGTCACCGAGGCGGCGACGCTCGCGCCGGTGGTGGATGCCTTCCTGGCCGCCCCGTAGCCGCCGCACTGAAGCTGCAGCCCCTAGACCTGCACTCCCTAGATCCGCACTGTAGATACGGAGGAAACCGGAAATGCCAAGCGCCGACCGGGTCGCCGCCATCGACGCCGACTTCTACCTGCTCGAGCAGTCACTGGAACCCGGCGGGCGCCAGCTCCTGCGGCAGGTCAGGGAGTTCATGGAGAAGTCGGTTCAGCCCGCCATCAACCACTACTGGACCCGGGAGGAATTCCCGCATGACCTGGTGGGCGGCCTGCACCAGCTCGGCATCGCGGGGGTGGGTTACTCGGGATACGGCTGCCCGGGCGGCGGCTGCCTGCTGGACGGCATGATCGCGATGGAGCTGGCCCGGGTGGACTCCTCGATCGCGACGTACTTCGGCGTGCACAGCGGCCTGGCCATGGGCTCCATCTACCTGTGCGGGTCGGAAGAGCAGAAACAGCGCTGGCTGCCCCCGATGGCCCGGATGGAGAAGATCGGCGCGTTCGGGCTCACCGAACCCGATGTCGGATCGGGCGCCGCGGGCGGGCTGACCACCACGGCCCGGCGCGACGGCGATGATTGGGTGCTGGACGGGCAGAAAAAGTGGATCGGCAACGCCACGTTCGCGGACTACACGATCATCTGGGCCCGCTCTCTGGAGGACGGGCAGGTCAAGGGGTACGTGGTGGAGAAGGGCACGCCGGGCTTCGAGACCTCGAAGATGCACGACAAGATCGCGCTGCGGGTGGTCCAGAACGCATACATCACCCTGGACGGGGTCCGGGTTCCGGAGGCGAACCGGCTGCAGCGGGCGGACTCCTTCCGCGACACCGCGGCGGTGCTCCGGCTGACCCGGGCCGGGGTGGCCTGGCAGGCCACCGGCTGCGCCCGCGGTGCCTATGAACACGCGCTGGCCTACGCGCGCCAGCGCCAGCAGTTCGGCCGGCCGATCGCGGGGTTCCAGCTCGTGCAGGACCTGCTGGTCCGGATGCTGGCCAACATCACGTCGTCGGCCTGCCTGTGCGCCCGGCTGTCCGCGCTGCAGCAGGAGGGCCTGGCCGAAGACCACCATTCCGCGCTGGCCAAGGCGTTCTGCACGGTCCGGATGCGGGAGACGGTTGGCTGGGCCCGCGAATTGCTGGGCGGGAACGGCATTCTGCTCGAGAACCATGTGGGCCGGTTCGTCGCCGACTCCGAAGCGATCTACTCCTACGAGGGCACCCGCGAGATCAACACGCTGATTGTCGGCCGCGCAATCACCGGCCTCAGTGCTTTCGTGTGAGGGCTTTCGTCTGAGGGACTTTCGCGTCAGGGGCTATCGCGCGTTGGGCTTTCGTAAGAGGGCCTTCGCGTGAGGGGCCGCCCCTCGGGGCGGAGCATGCGCAGTGAGAGCCACGCGATCCCCACGCCGACCGCGACGCCGATGACGGTATCGGCGAAGCGCAGGATGGGCTGGCGCCAGGCATCATGCGGGCTCAGCGCGGCCGCGCCCATGATTACCGCCGTGGTGATCGCGGCCGTGAGCGCGTCGCCGGGCCGCCCGATCAGCGTGACGGCCAGGGCACTGAGCCCGATGAGCGCCGCCATGGCCCACATGTCGGAAGGCAGGAAGATCAGGTAGATCAGGCAGAGGACGAAGCTGACGGCGGTCGCCGCCATGCGGGTCACCGCGGCCGTCATGCTGTGCCGGTAACTGTCCCGCAGCACGAAGATGGTGGCGATCACCGCCCACAGGCCGCCGATCAGCTCATCGCCCCGGGACAGCAGGTAGACGTGGGCCAGCATGCGCGTCGCCAGCCAGGAGGTGATCAGGCAGGCGGCGGCCAGAATGCCGCAATCCACGGCGGCGTCCCGGATTTCACCCCGGCTGAGGTGGCGTCCCCACGGCATTACGTCCTCCCGGGCCATCAGTAATGGGCATCACCTTATGCCTGGCGGCCCTCAAGTCAATCACCGTCACATGAGCCCTGAATAGGACGATAAATGAATATGGCCGCGTATTAATCCGGACCTCCGGCCTGCACCGGCGCACTCCGCGTCCGCTAGGCGCGCCGCGGGAACTGGCCGAAGTCGGGTGCTCGCTTGGCCTTGAAGGCCTCGCGGCCCTCCCGGGCTTCTTCGGTGCCGTAGAACAACAGGTTCGTGTCGTGGGCGAGCTGCTGGATGCCTGCGTAACCGTCCTCCGCCGCGTGGAAGCTGGCCTTCATCAGGCGCAGCGCGAAGGGGGAGAGCGCCAGCATCTCGCGGCACCACTTCACCGTCTCGCGCTCCAGGTCGGCCAGCGGCACGACCGCGTTGACCAGGCCCATCTCGGCGGCGGCGCGGGCGTCGTAGCGGCGGCACAGGAACCAGATCTCCTTGGCCTTCTTCATGCCCACCAGCTGGGCCAGCGAGCTGGCGCCGAACCCCCCGTCGAACGAGCCGACCCTGGGGCCGACCTGGCCGAAGATCGCGTTGTCGGCGGCGATCGTGAGGTCGCAGACCACATGCAGCACGTGGCCGCCGCCGATGGCCCAGCCCGCCACCATGGCCACGATCGGCTTCGGGCAGCGGCGCATCTGGACGTGCAGGTCGGTGACGTGGAAGCGCCCGGTGGCGTGCTCGTCCATCTGGTACCCGCTGTCGCCGCGCACGCGCTGGTCACCGCCGGAGCAGAACGCCTTGTCGCCTTGGCCGGTGAGGATGATGACGCCGACCGACTCGTCCTCGCGGGCCACCGTGAGGGCGGCGGACACCTCGATCAGGGTCTGCGGCCGGAAGGCGTTGTGCACCTCGGGTCGGCAGATCGTGATCTTGGCAATGCCGTCGTCGGTGGTCTCGTAGCGGATATCGGAGTACTCGCCCGACGCGTGCCAGGCGACGTCGGTGCCCGTGGCGGGGGTGCCCGTGGCGGGGGTGCCTGTGACGGGGGTGCCCGTGGTAGAGGTGTCAGTCGTGTCAGCCATGGGGCTCATTCTTCACTGCGGCGTCGGCCGCTGCCCCGGCGCGTCATCCCGAACGAGCTGGGCCGCCAGATCGGGCAGCAGCCCGCCCGACCTGTCACGTCTGCCTATCCATTAACAACAGCGCTCTCTAACCTCACCGCTCCCATCGAGACTGGATATTTCTCCCTCACTAATTCGGGAAACTTCTGGCGCATTTGCTCTCGGTGTCCTCAGCACACTGACCTGTCCCACACGGCGTAGCCGACCGTATCCGGACAGGCAGGAGCCAGGTATGGTCTTGGGGAAGGACAGGGAGAAAGGTGACCTTGTTTGTACTCTTGGCTGAGGAGGCCCGGGAAATGGCTCGTGGCCCCGAAAGCGGTACGGAACTGGCGGGTGGCCCGCCGGCTGATCATCTTGGTGGCCATTCCGACGGTGCTGGGCCTGGCGCTCGCCGGGCTGCGGGTCACTGACGCGGCGCGCAGCGCGGGGGCCGACCGCCAGGTCGGCCGGCTCGCGGTGCTCGGCCAGCAGGTCACCGGCTTAACGCAGGCTCTGGAGGTCGAGCGGGCCGACACGGCCACCTACATCGCGGACGGGCGCCAGGCCGCAGGTTTCCCGGCCCTGCACCGCCAGTATGGGATCACCGATGGCTGGGCGGCGTCGGTACGCCGGGAGATTGGCCGGCTTGGCTCGGGATACCCGGCCCAGACGCAGGCCAGCGCGGCGTCCGTGCTGGCCAGCATCGCCGCAGTGCCCGGCCTGCGCCGGGACGCCGAGGGCCAGGCTGCTGCCCTGACCGTGATCAACGGCTATTCCGCCGCGACCGCAGGCCTGCTCACCGTCAACGACGGCCTGGCCGACCTGAGCGGCGACCCCGGACTGCTCACCAGCGTGCGCGCGCTCGGTGCGCTGTCCCGGATGAAGGATCATGCCTCGCAACAGGAGGCCATCCTCGACGCGGCGCTGGCCCAGGGCCACTTCGTGCCGGGGGACCTGACGGCGCTGGCCATCGCCCAGGCCCAGCAGGCCAGTGACCTGGTAGCGTTCCGCAGTTCGGCGACCCCCGAAGAGACCTGGGCCCTGACCCGCACCCTGGCCGACTCGGTGCCGAGGCAGACCCTGCTGCTGGAACAGGGCGCCACAGTGGCTGGCCCCGGTGCGCTGGCCCTCGACGCCCACGCCGGGCAGCAGTGGCAGGCCGGGATGTCCCACACGGTCGGCTGGATGCGTCATGCCGAGCAGCAGCTGACTGCTTCGATCACGTCCTACGCCCAGGCTCGGCAGCGAGAAGCGGTCCGGTCCGCGATCATCACGGCCGGCGCGGGACTGGCCGCCCTCGCCCTGATCTTCCTGGTCACCCTGATGATCGCCAGGTCTATCGTGCGTCCGCTCCGGCGGCT
>DASQRM010000209.1:0-2124 GCA_035642895.1 Streptosporangiaceae bacterium
ACCCGCCGGTCATAGATGTTGCCGCCGCTAGGCTGGCCGGGGTCGTCGAACCCGGCGGGGGCTATTACGTGGACCCGCACGGTGCCCTCAAGAGCGCCTGCCGCACCGAGTCAGCCTCCCCCTCGCGGCCGAGCTGAACCACACCCGCCGCCGATCCGTCATATGTGACACAAGGTAGTACGTGGAAACGGCGGGCGCGGTTCGACCCGGAACGACCGGCGTCCGCTCGAGGGACAGGATCGACGAGCACCATTGCTGACAGCGCTAGAGCAGGCCCGGGCGACCGCCTACCCGGCGGGCGAGTATGTCGGCCAGGAAAGCTTCATGCGGGCGGCCGAGGTCCGGCGGCTGGCTCACCAGGCCCGGGTCGGCCCCGCCGTCTCGGTGCTCGACTTGTGCTGCGGGGTGGCCGGCCCCGGCCGGATGATCACGGCCGAGTCGGGATGCCACTACCTGGGTGTCGATCACTCCGCCAGCGCACTGGCCACCGCCCGGGAGCTGGCCGGGAAGCTTCCCTGCCGCTTCGAGCACGTTCACCTCCCGCCCCTGCCCGAGGGCCGCTTCGAGGTGGTATTCCTGCTGGAGACGATGCTGGCCTTCCCCGACAAGAATGCCCTGACGGGTGAGGTGGCGCGCGTACTGGAGCCGGGCGGGCGTTTCGCTTTCACGGTCGAGGAAGGCCAGCCGCTCACCAAGCAGGAGCGGGCGCGGATGCCCGCCGCCGATACGGTCTGGCCCATCGAGCTGGAGGAATTGACGGGCGTGCTGCGCAACGCAGGGCTGGCCGTGACCTGGCGGCAGGAGTACAGCTCCGCCCATCACGCGATGGCGACGGCGCTGCATCGCTGTTACCGGGCTGATTCATCTCAGATCGCCGGCCAGATCGGGAAGCAGGCCACCGCCGAGCTGATCACGGCCCATCAGCTGTGGAGTGACTGGCTCGGCAGCGGGCGGGTGCGCAAGTTCGCGATGGTAGCCGAGAAGCAGTGACTTGCTCCGATGAAGCCTCGATGACCTCCGGCTATGCCCGCTACCTGGCCGCGAAGACGACCGTGGATGACCGGGCGCTCAACCGGCATGTGCTGGCCGAGTTGCGCCGCCTCATGCCCGCGGGTGCGCCGCGGGTGCTGGAGGTCGGCGCCGGCCTCGGAACGATGGTGGCCCGCCTGATCGACTGGGGCGTGATCGGCGCCGGCGAGTACATCCTGCTGGATGCGGATCGGCCGCTGCTGGATGATTCACGCCGGTGGCTGCGCGACTGGGCGGACGCGCGGGGCCTGCACAGCCACCTGCTGCCGGATGGGCTGCAGGTGGGTGATCTGCGGGTGCGCCTGGAGCACGCCGAGCTCGGCGGGTACCTGGAGGCCGCTCACGGGGCTCAAGGGGATCAAGGGGTGTCGGCCGATGTGCTGATCGCCAACGCCGTGCTGGACCTGGTGGACGTGCCGGCCGTCCTGCCCGGATTGCTGCGGTTGCTGATCCCCGGCGGCGTCTACTGGTTCACGATCAATTACGACGGCGAGAGCATCTTCGAGCCCGGCCACCCCCACGACGACCAGATCATGCAGGCCTACCACCGCGACATGGACGAGCGCGTTCGCTACGGCCGGCCGGCCGGGGATAGCCGAACGGGCCGCCGCCTGTTCCACTATCTGCGGGCGGCGGGGGCACCCGCGCTGGCGGCAGGGTCGTCGGACTGGGTCGTAAGCGCCGGCCCGGATGGGAAGTACCCGGGCGATGAGGCCGAATTCCTGCGCAGCATCCTTGGCACGATCCAGAACGCGTTGCGGGCTCGCACGGATCGGGTGGATCCGGCGGACCTGGCCGACTGGCTGGCCGTGCGCGGTCGGCAGCTGGCTGCGGGTGAGCTGGTCTACATAGCCCACCAGCTTGACTTCGTGGGCCGCGCGCCCGGCTAGCTCCCGGCGGGCTGGTGCGGCTCGGCGGCGCGTTCCAGACTCCGCGAAAGCAGGTCATGACCTCCGCGCCGGGCCTTGGCGGTCAGGTAGGCGGCGTTGGTCTCGGTAAGGTGCAGGGCGGTGGGGACGTGCCTGGCGATCGTGATGCCCAGGCGGGCCAGCTGAGCGCCCTTGTCCGGGTTGTTGCTCAGCAACGCGATGCGGT
>DASQRM010000210.1:0-4830 GCA_035642895.1 Streptosporangiaceae bacterium
CCACGATCGTGTCCCGCTGGACCGGCATCCCGGTCACCCGCCTCCAGGAGGGCGAACGGGAGAAGGTGCTGCGCCTTGGCCAGGTCTTGCATGAGCGGGTCGTCGGGCAGGACGAGGCCGTGCAGCTGGTCGAGGACGCCATCATCCGGGCCCGGTCGGGCATCAAGGACCCACGGCGCCCGATCGGGTCGTTCATCTTCCTCGGCCCCACCGGAGTCGGCAAGACGGAGCTGGCCAAGTCGCTGGCCGCCGCCCTGTTCGACACCGAGGAGAACATGATCCGGATCGACATGAGCGAATACCAGGAGCGGCACACCGTCAGCCGCCTGGTCGGCGCGCCCCCGGGGTACGTGGGCTACGAGGAAGGCGGCCAGCTCACCGAGGCGGTGCGCCGCAAGCCCTACTCCGTGGTGCTGTTCGACGAAGTCGAGAAGGCGCACCCGGACGTGTTCAACACCCTGCTGCAGGTCCTGGACGACGGCCGGCTCACCGACGCGCAGGGACGCACGGTTAACTTCCGGAACACCGTCATCATCATGACCTCCAACATCGGCTCGCAGTACCTGACCGCGGACGCCGCCGCGGGCGGCGAGATCAAGCCGGACGCCCGCGAGCGCGTCCTGGCCGAGATGCGCGACTACTTCCGGCCCGAGTTCCTGAACCGGCTGGACGACATTGTGCTGTTCAAGCCGCTCACCCTGGCCGAGATCGAGCACATCGTGGACCTCATGCTCGGCGACGTCCGCTCCAGGCTGGCCGACCGCCAGATGCAGCTGGAGGTCAGCGAGGGCGCCAAGCACTTCATCGCCGAGCAGGGCTTCGATCCTGTCTACGGGGCGCGGCCGCTACGCCGGTTCATCGCCCGGGAGGTCGAGACCCGGATCGGCCGCGCCCTGCTGGCCGGGGACGCCCGCGACGGCGCCGTGATCCGCGTCGACTACTCCGGCGGAGAGCTGACCGTCAGTTACGAAAACCCCTCCTGACCAGGTGGCCCCATGTCCGATCACGTGGTGACCTGCCCGAACTGCGGGCGCCGGAACCGGGTTCCCGCCGCCGCGGAGGGGATCCCCCGCTGCGGCAACTGCCACTATCCGCTGCCCTGGATCGCCGACGCCGGCGACGACACATTCGCCGAGATCGCCGAGGCCGCGTCGCTGCCCGTGATCGTGGACATGTGGGCGCCCTGGTGCGGGCCGTGCCGCATGGTCAGCCCGGCCCTGGAGCAGCTGGCCGCCGACCTGGCCGGCCAGATCAAGCTGGTCAAGGTCAACGTGGACGACTCGCCCAAGCTCTCGCAGCGGTTCGGGGTGCAGGCCATCCCGGCCCTGATGATCCTGCGACACGGAGAGGTGGCAGCCCGCCAGGCTGGCGCGCTCCCGCCGGCTGCCCTGCGGGCCTGGGTCGAGGGGGCCATCAAGGAGTGACCCCGGTGAATGTGCTGCTTGATCGCTGGCAGTTCGGCGTGACGATCGTCTACCACTTCCTGTTCGTCCCGCTGACCATCGGGCTGGGCTTCCTGGTGGCGATCATGCAGGTCCAGGCCTACCGGACCAGAGACGAGACGTGGGACCGGCTGACCCGCTTCTTCGGCACGCTGTTCCTGATCAACTTCGCGATGGGTGTCGTCACCGGGATCGTCCAGGAGTTCCAGTTCGGCATGAACTGGTCGAACTACTCGGTGTTCGTGGGCAACATCTTCGGTGCCCCGCTGGCTTTCGAGGGACTGCTCGCGTTCTTCCTGGAGTCCACGTTCATCGGGGTGTGGATCTTCGGCCGCAACCTGCTGTCCCCGCTGGTTCACACGCTGTCCATCTGCCTGGCGAGCCTGGGCAGTATCGTGTCCGCGTTCTTCATCCTCACCGCCAACGCCTGGATGCAGCATCCCGTGGGTTACCGCACCGTCGGCCACGGTGCCGGCCGGAAGGCGGTGCTCACCGACTTCTGGGCCGTGCTGCGCAACTCCACGCTGTGGGCCGAGTTCTCCCACACGGTGCTAGCCGCGTTCGTGACCGGTGCGATGTTCATCCTCGGCGTGTCGGCATGGCAGATCCTCCGCGGCCGCAACGCTGCGGCGTTCACCCGGGCCGCCCGGCTGGGCGCGGTGGTCGCCCTGATCTGCGTGGTCCTGGTCATCGTCACCGGCGACCTCCAGGCGCGGCTGATGGACACCCAGCAGCCGATGAAGATGGCCGCCGCCGAGGCGGTCTACAAGACCCAGAGCGGTGCCAGTTTCTCGCTGCTCACCATCGGGAACCTGTCGGGCCAGCCCATCTTCCAGATCCGGATCCCGCACCTGCTCAGCCTGATCGCCACCCTGTCCTGGAACGGCAGGGTCACCGGCGTGACCGGGGCCCAGGCCGCTGAGGTGGCGAGGTACGGGCCCGGCAGCTACGTCCCGGTGCTGTGGGTCACCTACTGGGGCTTCCGGATCATGGTGGGGCTCGGGTTCCTGATCCTGGTCATGTCGGCCTGGGCACTGTGGCGGTCCCGGCGGGGGGGCAAGCCCTTCGAACTGGGGCGCTGGACGCTCTGGGTGCTGGTGGCCTGCATCGCCTCGCCATTCCTGGCCAACACGGCCGGCTGGATCTTCACCGAGATGGGACGCCAGCCCTGGATCGTGTACGGCCTGCTGAAGACCGTGCAGGCCGAGTCGCCCACTGTCTCAGTGGCCGACGTGGCCTTCACCCTCGGCGGTTTCGCCCTGCTCTACACGGTGCTCGGGGTCACCGACGTGATCCTCATGTACCTGTCGGCCCGCCACGGTCTCGGCGAGGACCCGCATCCTCCCGACGGGCCGGGGGCTCCCGGCGAAGCGCCCGCCCAGGAGCTTATCTATTAGAGCCGATCATCAAGGAGCAAGCGCAGTGAGTGGACCGGTAGCCAGCCTCAACACGGTCTGGTTCGCGCTGATCGGCGTGCTCTGGACTGGTTATTTCGTGCTGGAGGGGTTCGATTTCGGCGTGGGGATGCTCAGCCTGGCTATCGGGCGAGACGACACCGACCGCCGGATGGCCCGTAGCGCCATCGGCCCCTGGTGGGACGGCAACGAGGTGTGGCTCATCGTCGCGGGCGGCGCCACCTTCGCCGCCTTCCCGCTCTGGTACGCCAGCATGTTCAGCGGCTTCTACCTCCCGCTGTTCATCATCCTGGCCGCCCTCATCATCCGGGGGGTCAGCTTCGAGTTCCGGGGCAAGCGGGACAGTGCCCGCTGGAAGGCGGGCTGGGACTGGGCCCTGGCCGTCGGCAGCCTCGTCCCCGCCTTCGCCTGGGGCGTGGCGTTCACCGACCTGATGCGCGGCCTGCGGCTGTCCCCGGCCGGACTCTACCTGGGTGGCCTGTCCGGCCTGGTGGCCCCGGTGGCGATCGTCGGCGGGCTGGCCAGCCTGACCCTGTTCCTGGCCCACGGGGCCACGTTCCTCTCCTTCAAGACCAGCGGCCCGCTGGCTGGCCGGGCCCGCGCCACCGCGATGTGGATGTCGCCGCTGGCGGCCCTGCTCGTGGTCGGCACCGCGGCGTGGCTCTCCGCCGGCGGCTCCCACGGCCCCGGCTACCTCCCCGCCGCGATACCGATCGCCCTGGCCGCCGGGTGCGGGCTGGCGTTCGTGATCGCGGCCATGCTGGTCTGGGCCCACTGGGAAGGCGCCGCGTTCGGGCTGAGCGCGCTGGGCATCGTCGCCGCGGTGGGCGCGATCTTCACCACGCTGTTCCCGCGGGTGATGGTGTCGAGCGGCCCTGGCCCGTCGCTGACCATCTGGAATGCCGCCTCGGCGGACAAGACCCTGATCGTGATGACCGTGGTCGCGGCGATCTTCGTCCCGGTGGTGCTCGCCTACCAGGGCTGGAGCTACTGGGTGTTCCGGCAGCGGCTGGCCAGGCCCCCCGGCCAGCCCGCGTATGTCCCGGCGCCCCTGCGTCCTCATTCCGCGCCCGGACTTCACCGGGGAGGCCGGGGGGCTCGCTCCGGCTAGGTCCTCGTTGCGGGCCCTTAAGATGCGCCAGCCATCCTGCTGCGGCAGCCGGGCGCCGGGCGGCCGGAGCGGCCAGCCGGCCCGGCGGCCGCTAGCGCCAGACCGCTACGGGGGTGCCCGGTGCATACACCCAGCTTCCTGTGCGCTTACCGGGGTACGGATCGGCGGGCAGATGGCTGTTGTCGATGCCGAACTGGTACTCGGCGCCCGCTGAGATCCGGTGCCCGCTGGAGTCGGGAGCCTGGACCTTCCCCGGGTTGGTGAACGAGCGGTCCACGTAGGTGAACTGGGCCGGGTTGACCACGAACCCGTTCGCGCACCCAGGAGATGATCACGCCCGCCGCTCGTGCCCCCCTGCGTGCCGATCATCGCGATGCGCGAGCCCCCCTGCGTGACGGCCGCCCCAGATACCGGCGGCCGACAGGACGCACAGCACGGCCAGCAAGACGGAACAGCCGAGCACAGCCCGAAAGTTACCGACATAATCGGAGGCGACGCCGACGCCGACGACCGGGATACTCAGGCCTGAGTACGCAAACACAAAATAGGTGGAGATCACCTGCGCGCGGGTTTCCGCCGAGGCCAGCCGGTTGGCGGTGGACAGGCTCCCGATGACGAGCGCCCCGAAGGCACTTCCGGCCACGACGGCACCGATCCCGAACAGCACAAGCGACGCCGCCGACATCCCGGCCACGACCAGCGCCAGCCCGGGCAGGAGCAGCCCGAGCCCGGCCAGCAGGACCGGCCTGCTGTTAAGGCGCGCCAGGCTCAGCGCGGCGATGGCGCCCGCCGCGAAGAACAGGCACGTGATGCCGCCCGCGATCGCGTAGTTGGCATGGTGCAGCATCGCGGTGGTGAAGCC
>DASQRM010000211.1:0-41275 GCA_035642895.1 Streptosporangiaceae bacterium
GACCGGCCGCCTGGGTGGTCATCGAGATCTGGCCTGCCGAGTGGTGGAATAGTTTGAGCAGAGAAAACAGGCCCGCAAACGGGCTGGCCGGCGAGCTGTGGGCTTCCATGAAGCGGCCGTAGTTGCGCAGCAGCGTGGCGAAGTCCGGCCCGGTCAGGCGGGACCACGGCCAGGTCGTGGTGGCCAGCCGTACCTGTACGGGCGGCTGCGGCAGCCGGGTGAAGTAGTACGCGGTGACGATGCCGAAGTTGCCCCCGCCGCCGCCGGTGTGCGCCCACAGCAGCCGGCTGGTCCGCGGATCACCCTTCCTGGCCCGCACCAGCTGCGCCCGGCCGTGCCGGTCGACGCAGACCACATCCACGGCGGCCAGGTAATCCACGGTCAGCCCGTGCTGCCTCGACAAGAGCCCGTATCCGCCGCCCACGATGTGGCCGCCCACCCCGACCGAGTAGCAGGAACCGCCCGGCAGGGTGAGGTTGTACTCCTTGAACAGCGTCTCGTACACATTCCAGAGGGTGGCGCCCCCCTCCACGCGGACCAGGCCGGACCGGTCCAGGGACACGGCCTGCATCCCGCTCAGGTCGATGATGACGCCGCCGTAGTTCCCGGACGAGAAGTTCTCGTAGCAGTGACCCCCGCCGCGCACCGTGATCCGCAGGCCCGCATCATGGGCCCGCTGGACGGCGGCCACGGTCTGGCGGGCGTTCCTGACCACCTGGATGTAGGCCGGGCGGCCGACCCATCGCCGGTTGAAGCCCATCCGCAGGGTGGCGTACCTGGGGTCGGCCGGGTAAATCGGCGGCAGGCTATGGGCCGCGGGTGGGAGGGTCTGCGTGGCACCCCGAAGGCCGAGCGTGCCCGCGCCGGCCAGCAGGCCGCCGCCGGCGGAGAGGAACCCCCGTCGCCCCAGGGGCTGGGTCGCTGGATTTGACTCCGGCAATTTCACCGGTTCACTATTTCCCGCGACCAGCGTTCAAGCGGTCACCGGTAAAATCGGGCCAGCCTGTCCAAGGTGGCGAAATAGCGCGTTACTTTTCCGGTGCCCGGGCGGTGGTTAGAATCTCCCCGTGATTACCGGCATGCATGCGATCGTGTTCTCGCCCGAGGCTGAGCAGGTGCGTGCGTTCTTCAGGGACGTGCTCGGCCTGCCGTCGGTTGACGCGGGTGGCGGCTGGCTGATTTTCGCGCTGCCCCCAGCTGAGCTGGCTGTCCATCCGGCCGACGGCAATACCCGCCATGAGCTCTATCTGATGTGTGATGACATTCACGCCACACTCGCCGAATTGCGGGCCAAAGGGGTGGACGTGGCGAAGGATGTCGCCGATCAGGGCTGGGGGCTGGTGGCTGCGATCCGGCTGCCGGATGGCTCGGAACTCCCGGTCTACGAGCCCCGGCACCCGTCGCCCTTGGCCACCTGACCGGGCGCGGCCGGGGGCGTGGCATGACAGTGCCCCGGCCGCGGGGGTCGGCCGGGGCACTGCCGGGGGAAGAGGCCATTTACTGAAGTAAGCGACGGCGGCCCCGGATCCGTTACGCGGTCAGGCGGCGAGCCGGAATGAGGAGCCGCTGCTGCCCGCGATCCAGGCGCCGGGCAGGGCCGCCGCGAGAGCATGCTGGGCGCGCCAGCCGGTGCAGTGCCCGGCCACCAGGAGGTCCGGGTTCATCTCGGTGAGCGCGTCCACGGTACGGCCGATGATCGGCTCGAATGCGGGGCCGCTGAGGTGCAGGCCGCCGAGCAGGGCGTGCAGCGTCGGCACGGCCGTGAGCCGCTGTGCGTGCCGGACGATGTTGATCGCGCCGGCGTGCCCGCAGCCGGTGAGCACTACGAGGCCGCGCCCGCGTACCTGCACGACGAGGGCCTGCTCGTCGATGACCAGGGGATCGTGCTGCCATGTTGAGCCGGTCCACCGCTGGTGAGGCGGAGGCATGCCGTGCTCGAAGTCGGTGGTCCGGTCCACCTCTCCGGTGATCAGCACGCAGCCGTCGACGAGCAGTGACGGCTCCCGGCGCTCGATCACCGCGAAGCCCTCGCCTTCGAGGGCCCGCTTGCTCAGCGTGGGCAGCTCGTCGGGCTCGCGGCCGGGCACCGCCAGGCGCCGCCGGGTCCAGATCATCGGGTGCACCACCATGGGCAGCGATCGGGTCCCCTGCTTTCCGGCCAGCCCGGCCAGCCCGCCGGCGTGGTCGAAATGGCCGTGGCTGAGGATGACCGCCTGGATCTGCGACAGATCGGTGCCGAGCCGGCTGGCGTTGGTGACCATCGCGTCGGGGGACAGCCCGGTGTCGAACAGCAGGGTGGTCGTGCTGGCCCCCCGGCGGACGCTGACCAGCGCGGAGAAGCCGTGCTCGGCCATCATCCCGACCGTGGTCGACCCGCTCTCGAACTGCGGGGCCGGGGTTCGGCCGGTGTTGAACGATGGTCGCGTGGTGCGCTCGTCGCCGGTCAGCAGGGCGTCGAACACGTTGTCCACCAGGGTCGTGATCACGACTTCGTCCACGGGCTCCAGCGCGATCGGATCGACCGCCGATCCGGGCGCGGGACGCGGGACGGCCACCGCGACCTGCCGCGGGTCCGCTGGTGAGTCACACATCAGGAGCCTCCTGTGGCTGCCGGGTGCTCATGCGGACTCCGCCGCGGCGGAGTGCATGGGCGCGGCCGGGACGATGGTGGTGATCAGCCCGGTGTTCACGTCGTAGACGTGGCCGGAGACCGTGATTGTGGCCGGCAGGATGGTGCTGGAGCGCAGCAGATCGACGTCCGCGCGGACGGTCTGCTCGGGGTGGACGACGGCTTCTGCGGCCAGGGTCGCGTCGTCACCGCCGATGAGAGCGGCGAAGCCGCGGCGGAAATCCTTGTCGGCGAGGAAGTGCGTGCCGCAGTCGGTGTGGTGGATCACGGCGACCTCGAACCGGGGGCCGCCGGGGATCACCACGCCGGAGAGGTATCCGATGTAGGCGAGATCAGTGAGCACGTCGGGGGAGACGCGGCCGCCGGCGTTGCGGACCACCATCGCGTCGCCGAGCGCGAGTTCGAGGAACGCCGATGGATCGGTGCGGGGATCCAGGCAGGTGATCACGTAGACCTTGAGCTTCGCGGAGATGCTGGTTCCCTCGCGGGCATCCGTGGACGCGAAGTCCCTGTTGCGCACAAGGAGCGGATCAAAATGGGCCATGGTCAGATCCTCCCAGTGCCGAGAGACACGCGGGCCAGCTCGCGGCGCGACGTCACATCGACCTTCCGGAACACTTTGCGGAGGTGGTAATCGATGGTGCTGGCACCGCAACCCTAGCCAGGGCCGGGATCCCCAGCTGGGCGGTG
The DNA here is from genome assembly GCA_035642895.1 of Streptosporangiaceae bacterium. Lineage (GTDB taxonomy): Bacteria > Actinomycetota > Actinomycetes > Streptosporangiales > Streptosporangiaceae > RYN-230. Next base: position 3,320 of record DASQRM010000211.1, read on the forward strand.
AGGGTCGCCTGATCCCACAGGATGCGCTGCGACCGGATCCGCCCACGCTCGAAGCCCACGATCGCGACGGCGAGCACCTCGGCTCGCCGTCGCGTCGGGCTGACCCCCGGCAGCAGCCAGGGCAGCTCCTGGTCATGGGTGAACGACACCGTCGTCTCATCGACCAGGTGGAAGCGGTCCACGGTCCGGGACACCCGGGTGAGGACCAGATCGGCGGGCACGTGGGGGAGGAACGCCTCGGCGTAGAACTGCTCGAAGGCCTGGCGCCCGGTGGCACCGGTCATGGCCGGGAGGTGCCAGACCGACGGCTCGGCCGCCAGCTGGGCCAGCGACGCGGCCAGGTCGCGGCGGACGATCGCCGCGTCCCGGTGCTCGTCCCACACCCGCTCCAGCTCCCGCATGAACTGTGCGATCGCGGTGGTCACCTGCCCCCTTCCGTCAGGGGCCCGCGTCGCGCCTGCTGCGGGCGGTCTCTTTATCCGTCGCCGACTGTTCCTGGCTGGCGCGCTGAGCCTGGCGCCGCAGCCGGGCCTCGCAGCGGTCCATGGCCGCGGCGCTCCTGGCGATGAGCTGGCGGGACCGGGTGATCGCTTCCTGGGCCCGCTGGTGGGCGCTTTCCGTGGACACCCCCGAGCCCCGCATCGGCTGATCGATCCGGGCCTCGCGCTGGTCGGCGGCATGCTCCCGCTGGTCGGCCCAGGCCTCGCGCTGGTCGGCGGCGCGCTCCCGCTGGTCGGCCAGGTCCTCGGGCCGGTCGGCCAGGTCGTCCCGCTGGTCGGCCAGGTCGTCCCGCTGGTCGGCCACGCGGTCACGCCCGCCGCCGGCGTGCTCGCCGGCCCGGGGATCCGCGGATCCCGGCCGCGGATCGGTGTCTGCTGGCCCCATGTATCTGAGAATGCCTGGTTGCCGCGCCCAAGTCGATGATGATCATCCGTTATGCGCCGATGTGTGACCGCCCGAGCGGAGCGGTTGGTGAGCCCCCGAGCGGAGCGGTTGGAGAGCACAGCGGAGCGGTTGGAAAGCAGAGTGGTAGCAGAGCGGAATGGGGCGGAGGCGGAGGGAGTCACGACGGATGAGGCGTGTGCGATAGGGTGAGGCAACACGGTACATCGTGAGGCGCAGCCATCAGGGCGCGCCGGTCGTACGTCGCTCGGTGAGCGAACTGGTTTCCACGGACGTGGCGGCCCTCAAAAATGCGGCCACCCTAGTCCAGGAGACATTTCTGCATGACCGCTCTGCCCATTGACAAAACGCCTGCCCGCCGGCGGCGGCGCGGCCGGGGTAGACCCGCGTCCGGCCAGCCCACTGCCGGCCAGCCCCGGACTGCCCAGCCCCGGACTGCCCAGCCCAGTACCGCCCAGCCCATCTCCGAGGTCGCCGCGCTCAGCACGACCTTCGCCGACTTCGGCGTTCCCGCGCCGCTGGTCAACGTCCTGACCGGGACGGGCATCCGCACGCCGTTCCCGATCCAGGCCGCCACCCTGCCCGACGCGCTGGCCGGCCTGGACATCCTGGGCCGCGGGCGGACCGGTTCCGGCAAGACGCTCGGGTTTGCGATCCCGCTTGTCGCGGGCCTGGCGGACGGGCACACCCTCGCCTGCCACCCCCGCGGCCTCGTCCTCGTGCCCACCCGGGAACTGGCCAGCCAGGTGCACGCCGTGATCGCGCCGCTGGCCGCGGCGATGAACCTCACGGTGACGACCATCTTCGGCGGCATCGGGCAGAATGCGCAGGTTACGGCGCTCCGTAACCGGGTGGACATCGTCGTCGCGTGCCCGGGGCGGCTGGCCGACCTCATCGAGCAGGGGCACTGCCACCTGGGCGACGTGGAAATCAGCGTGGTCGACGAGGCCGACCACATGGCCGACCTCGGATTCCTGCCGGTGGTGCGGCGGCTGATGGAGGCCACCCCGCCGGAGGGCCAGCGGATGCTGTTCTCCGCCACCCTGGACAAGGCCGTCGACGTGCTGGTGCGGCGCTTCCTCAGCGACCCGGCGGTGCACTCGGTGGACTCAGTCACCGCCGCTCCGGTCGCCATGGTCCATCACCTGCTCACCGTCTCGCCCGGGGACCGGGTGAGCGTGGTCGCCGCGCTGGCGGGCGGCGACAACCGGTCGCTGGTCTTCACCCGCACCAAGCACGGCGCGCAGAAGCTCACCCGTCAGCTGGCCGGGGCCGGGGTGCCCGCGGCCGAACTGCACGGCAACCTGCGGCAGGGGGCCCGGGAACGGAACCTGGCGTCCTTTGCCTCTGGTGCCGCCCGGGTTCTGGTCGCCACGGACATCGCGGCCCGCGGTATCCATGTGGACGGCATCGACCTGGTGATCCACGCTGACCCGCCGACCGAGCACAAGGCTTACCTGCACCGATCGGGCCGCACCGCCCGGGCCGGCGCGGCCGGCGTAGTGATCACCGTGCAGACGCCCGCGCAAGCGGGCGACGTGCGCGTGCTGATGCGCCAGGCCGGCGTGGCCCCGCTGACGGCCAACGTCAGCCCCGGCTCGGCGCTGGTGCGTTCCATCGCCGGTCCGCGGGCCAGCCGGGCTGGCTCAGCCGTGCCGCTCCCCGCCCGTGAGGCGCCGGCCGTCGCCCGACCCGGCACCGGGAGTGGCGCGGTCGCGATGTCCGCCGGATACCGGGGACGCCGCAGGCGCTGACCCCATGGCCCGCAGGCCCCCTGTTCCGGAGACCGGGACGGGCGCGAGGGCGGGAATACCCGGCCGCGGCAGGACGCTGTTGGTAGGAGTTGTTGTCGACGTTGGCGATCGTGAAGGCGCCCGCATTTTCGACAGTGGGCGTTTGCCGTTCGGCTGTGGATCCTTTCCTCCCGATGGCGGGCAACCAGCAGCTGGCCCTCGCAACCCGCGGGGGCTTGGAGCTCGTCTTTGAAGGAGACAGCAGATGGCGCAAGGCACCGTGAAGTGGTTCAACCCTGATAAGGGCTTCGGCTTCATCGCCCCAGACGACGGCACCGCCGACGTCTTCGTCCACCACTCGGCGATCGACATGGGCGGTTACCGCACCCTGAACGAGAACCAGAAGGTGGAATACACCACCAAGCAGGGCCCGAAGGGCCCGCAGGCCGATCAGGTTCACGCAGTCTGACGGTTCGTTAGCGGCAGGCCCGCGCTGTATAGCGCGGGCCTGCGGCATACTCGTCCTAACACTCAGCCGCCCGGACCCTGCGGCGCCACTGACGCCCAGCGGCTGACTACCGGCCGCCCGATGCTCGCCGCAGGAGGACGAGGGTGACCGTTGACGCGGCAAGTCCAGCTTTCGAACGCCCGCCGATAGCCAGGCGGGAAACGCCGGACGCCGGCCCGGGCAGCGACTACGCGCAACTGTCCCGCCTGGTGCGGGCGACCGGCCTGCTGCGCCGGCGCCGCGGCTATTACACCGTCAAGATCGGCGTCAACCTGCTCCTGCTGTGCGGCGGGTGGGCCGTGTTCTTCCTGCTCGGCCGGTCCTGGTGGCAGATGCTGGTCGCGGTCTTCCTGGGCGTGATGTTCACCCAGACCGGGTTCATCGGTCATGACGCCGGTCACCGGCAGATCTCCGGTTCCAAGCGGACCGACGACGTGATCGGCCGGATTCACGGAAACCTGCTGATCGGCCTCAGCTTCGGCTGGTGGACGTCCAAGCACAACCGGCATCACGCTCACCCCAACCAGGTTGGCCGGGATCCCGACATCGGGGGCCGGGCGGTCGCCTTCACCCCGGAGCAAGCCCGGGCGCGTGGCGGCCTCGGCCGCCTGCTGGCCGGCTACCAGGCGTGGCTGTTCTTTCCCATGCTGCTGCTGGAGGGCCTGCACCTGCACGTCGCCGGGTTCCGGACCCTGCTGGGCCACCGGAGCACGGCGGTCAAGCTGGTGGACGGGGGCCTGCTGGCCGCGCACATCATCGGCTACCTGATCGCGGTGTTCCTGGTGCTGTCCCCGGTACAGGCAGTGGCCTTCCTCCTCATCCAGCAGGGGGTGTTCGGGCTCTACCTGGGGTGCTCGTTCGCCCCCAATCACAAGGGCATGGCCATGTTCGGCGAGGACGAGAAGGTCGATTTCCTCCGCCGCCAGGTCGTCACCTCCCGGAACATCCGCGGTAACTGGTTCACCGACTTCGCCCTCGGTGGCCTCAACTACCAGATCGAGCACCACCTGTTCCCCTCCCTGCCCAGGCCGAGCCTGCGCCGCGCCCAGGCCCCCGTGCGCGCGTTCTGCGAGCAGCACGGCATCGCCTACCACGAGACGGGCCTGGTGGACTCCTATGTCCAGGTCCTGCGGCACCTGAACACCGTCGGCGGCCCGCTTCGCCCGGAGCTCGAGTACTGATTTGTGCCAGTGTGGGGGGATGCCGCTGGATGAGCTGGGAGGTGGGGCGCATGAATGCGTCCGATGTGTGGGTCGCCAAGGACGACGGCAGTGACATCATCCGGGCCGCGTCGATCGTGGCGGTCGGCCGGGATTACAACGGCAACGTCACCGTCCGGCTGGCCGGCGGGGAGCAGTCGGCCGTGACCCTCGTAGCGATCGCCCCGCACGAGGGCCAGCACACGCCGGAGGACTTTCATCACCAGCTGATCCGGGTCGTGGCCGAACTGTCCGACGCGGCGGGTTCCGCCGTGGTGCACCCGGTATGCGACGAGCCGGAAGGCTGGCACTGGGTCACCGCTCCGCTGTAAAGGCCCTGTACCTGGGGTGGGCCCGGATGTGTAGCTCGCCCTGACCGGCCTGCAGGCCGCATACTGGTCTTGATGAGAAACCAGCCCACGCCGTGACCCGGCGTCCCGTCCCCGGAAGCCCGTTCAATCGGCCGACGCCCGCACCGCAGCCTGTCGAGGAGTTCGAGGCGCAGGACCTGGTGACGCACGACCGGTATGGTCTCGGCCGCGTGATCACTATCGAAGCGGGAGCGGTGGTCGTCGAATTCGGCGCCGTCACGCACCGGATCAACGCGCCCTACGCCAAGCTGACCAAGCTCTGACCAAGCTCTGTCCCGGCCGCCAGGTTCCGGCTCGAAGCGGGGCCGCCGGACCTGGCGGGGAGCCCGCCGCGACGCCCGGGCTGGAGGACGACCGGCCGGACCTGGCTGGGAGCCTGCCGCCAGGCCCCGGCCGGAGGCGGGCCGCCCGGACCGGGCGGGAAGCCCGCCGGGGACGCCCTGACCGCCCGGGTGGAACCGGCCCGATTCATCGGCAGCCAGCACCTCGTGGGCCGTGACCGCTGGCAGGTGGCCCTGACCGGGAAACCGGCAATTTTTTTCCGGAAACTGTGGTACTTTTTGGGGTATGGGCAGCTGGGGCTTCCTGAGCAACCACGGACGCGTGCTGCTGTTTCTCGCGCACGACCCGGGGATGCGGCTGCGCGACATCGCGGCCAGCCTGGGCATCACCGAGCGGAGCGCCTTCGGCATCGTCAGCGACCTGACCGCGGCGGGCTACCTCACCAAGCGTAAGGACGGCCGCCGCAACCATTACCAGATCCAGGGGCATCAGCCGCTGCCGGAGCCCACTAGCCGCGAGCGGACCATCGGGGAAGTCCTGGCCGTACTTGCAGGCCCAGGCATCAGCACGGGCCAGCCGCCTGGGGCGGAAGGACACCGCTGAGCCCGGCCGGGCCGCAGCACGCTCAGGACCAGGCAGCTATCCGGCCGCCTGGTCCGGATCGGATACCCATGACTAACTCCGGCACCACAATCGATCCGACCCCCGGCGTTCCCGTCCGCACTGCGGACGGGGTCACTGTTGCTGAACTGTCCGGTGAACTCGACCTGGCCAGCGCCCCAGGCCTGCGTGAGCAGCTCCTGGGGCTGCTCCGGCCCGGCACCAGCCGCCTGGTCCTCGACCTGTCCAGGGTGACCTTCTGTGACGCCAGCGGTCTCGCCGTGCTGGTCGGTGCGAGCCACCGGGCCCGCACGCTGGGGGGCTTCCTGCGGCTCGCCGCGGTCGCGCCGCCAACGGCCCGGGTGCTGCACCTCACCGGGCTGCACCGGCACCTGTCCATCTACCCGACCGTCCACGCCGCCACCGTCGCACCCGGCGACGGATTCGGCCGGGCAGGCGCGCTCGCCGCGGCCTGACCCGGGGCTCTCACCCAGGCCGCGTCATCCGCCGCGTTATCCGCGGCGGCGCGCGACGTGCAGGACCGCGCCCCAGTGGCGGCGGACCGAATGGCCCGGGCGCCGGGCCAGGCGGCGCCGGATCTCCCCGTAGAGCCGGTCCTGCTGCCACTGCTTCATGGCGATGTGGCCGGAGAACGTCCGGAGCAGCGCGATGTAGCTCTCCGCGTCGTAGACCTGCTCCCAGTCGAAGTGCGCGATAGCCGACACCTCGAACAGCCCGCTCGACTCGATCTCGGTGCCGTGCTCCCACAGCTCGCCCGGGCGGGGGTAGCCCTCTCCGGGGGGCTGCCCTTCACCGATCTCCTCGTAGACCTCCTGGATCTCGCGGAAGAACGGGTCACCCCCGTCGGGAAACACGTGCAGGGCGCTCCAGAATGCGAGGTGGCCGCCCGGGCGCAGCAGCTGCCAGGCGCGGCGGTAGCGGACGGCCGGATCGATCCAGTGCCAGGCGGTCGCCGCGTAGACCAGGTCGAACCGCTCGTCCGGGCGGGGCTGCCACTCCTCGAACCGCCCCTCGATGACCTCGGCGTCCAGGCCGGCCAGGTTGCGGCGCGCGGCGGCGGCCAGCTCCGGGCCGAGTTCGATGCAGGTAATCCGGAAACCGCGCCGGGCCAGCGGGATGGTGGCCTTGCCGGGCCCGCAGCCTATTTCCAGCAGGTGGTCGCCCGGAGCCAGCCCGGCCACGGCGATGAGCTCGTCGAAGAGCCCAGCCGGGTAATCAGGGCGGACGTGGTTGTAGCTCCCCGCCGCCTGGTTGAACGTGTGCCTCAGGCGCTGGCGGTCCTCGTCCGGCATCATGGTCCTAGCCTGTCTCCCATGCCCCGTGCTCGCCAACCCAGTGCTGGTCAACCCAGTGAAAGCTATGCCGACCCGCGGCTAGCCGCCCTGTACGACGCGCTGAACCCGGCCGGCGCCGCCGCGCCGTTCTACCTCAGCCTGCCTGGCGCACCGCCGGCCCGGATCCTCGACGTCGGTTGCGGTACGGGGTTGCTGGCCTGCGAGTTCGCGACCCGGGGATACGACGTGACCGGCGCGGACCCGGCGGCGGCGATGCTGGCCACCGCGCGCGGCCGTCCCGGCGGCGACCAGGTGCGCTGGATCCAGGCCAGCGCCGCGGGCCTGGACACCGGCACGACCTTCGACCTGATCATCATGACCGGGCACGTGTTCCAGCTGCTCCTGGAGGACCGGGACGTTCGCGCGGCGCTGCGGGTCCTGGCCAGGCACCTGGCGCCGGGCGGCCGTCTCGCGTTCGAGACCAGGAATCCGGCCGTGCGCGAGTGGCAGGACTGGAACCCGCGGGACACCAGGCAGCGGGTGGAGGCGGCCGGTATCACCGCCGACGTGCACTACGACATCAGCGCGGTCGCAGGCGAGCTGGTCACGTACGAGACCTGGTACCAGTTCGCCGGTGCCCGCGACCCGGTGGTGGTACCGGACACGCTCCGGTTCACCGGCCAGGCCCAGGTGGCCGCGTTCCTGGCCGAGGCCGGCCTCACGCAGGTCACCTGGTACGGCGACTGGGACGGCTCGCCGTACGGGCCGGCCAGCCCCGAGATCATCGCCGTCTCCTCCAGGGCCGCCCGTCCAGCCGGGGCGCGGTGACGCGACCGGCCCCCCGGCCGGCCTGGCCGAGGCCGCCCCCCGGGCCTCGGCCAGGCCGTCCTAGGCCTGGTCGAGCAGCCTCGACCGGACCTCGCTCTTGAGTACCTTGCCCACCCTGGACCGGGGCAGGTCGGCCCACACCTCGACCTGCTTGGGGGTCTTCACGCTGCCCAGCCGTCCCTTCACGAACGCCCGGAGGTCATCACCCGGGATTTCGTGACCGGGATGGGCCTGGACGACGGCGGTCACCCGTTCCCCCCACTTGTCGTCCGGCAGCCCCACGACCGCGCAGTCCAGCACGGCGGGGTGGGCCAGCACGGCCTGCTCGACTTCGGCCGAGTAGACGTTGAACCCGCCTGTGATGATCATGTCCTTGGCCCGGTCCACGATATAGAGGTAGTTGTCCTCGTCGAGGTAGCCGATGTCGCCGGTGTGGTGCCAGCCGTGCCGGGCCGCCTCGGCCGAGGCCACCAGGTCCTGGTAGTAGCCGGCCATGACCAGGGGACCGCGGACGACGATCTCACCCCGCTCACCCGCGGGCAGCAGCCGGCCCTGGTCATCCATGATGGCCACGGTGACCAGGGGGCCGGGCCGCCCGGCCGAGGTGAACCGCTCGGTGGCCAGCGTGCCGTCGGCGTGGAGGTGGTCGGCCGGCGCCATGCTCGAGATCATCATCGGCGCCTCGGTCTGCCCGAACAGCTGCCCCATGACCGGCCCGATCGTGCGGATGGCCTGCTCCAGGCGGGCGGCGGACATGGGGGCGGCGCCGTACCAGAGGCATTGCAGCGAAGTCAGGTCGGCCGCGGCCAGCCCGGGCTGATCGAGCAGCAGGTAAACCAGGGTCGGCGGCAGGAAGGCGTGGGTCACCCGGTGCTGCCCGATCAGGGACAGGAACCCGGCCAGGTCCGGCGCGGGCATGATAACGATCTCCCCGCCCAGCGTCATGATCGGGAAGCACAGCACCCCGGCGGCATGCGTAAGCGGGGCGAGAGCCAGGTACGCGGGGCGCCCGTCGAACGGATAGCCCATCAGCGTGAGGGCCGTCATTGTCTCGATGTTGTGCCCGGTCAGCAGGACCCCCTTGGGCCGGCCCGTGGTGCCCCCGGTGCCCGCGATCATCGCGATGTCATCCACCGGATCGGCCGACCAGGGTTCGCCGGCCAGGCCGTTCACCCAGGCATCGAAGCCGGTGGCCCCCGGCACCTCCTGATCCAGGCAGACCAGCGTGCGGACCTTCGGCAGATCCGGGGCTATCCGCGCGACCAGCGGCGCGAACGCCCCCTGGAAGATCAGGGCCGCGCAGTCGAACAGGTCCAGCAGTTCGCGGTTCTCCGCGGCCTCGTTGCGGGGATTCACCGGGCACCACACCGCCCCCGCCCGGGCGATGCCGAACACGCACGAGAAGGCGACCGGGTCGTTGGCGGACAGCACCGCCACCTTGTCGCCGGGCCGGATGCCCGACCGGGCCAGCGCCTGGCCGATCACCCAGGACAGCCGCTGCACCTCGGCGTAGCTGCGGGTGTGCCCGGCCATGGTCAGGCACGGCGCGTCCGGGCCGAGCGAGGCCCCCTTGTCCAGGAAATCGGTCAGCCGCACGGCCGTTACCCGGCGGTCAGTGCTGGACCGTGAGGGTGGGCTCCATGACCAGGCCGAAGCTGCGCAGCACGCCCAGCAGTTCGCGGTGGCCGAACGCCTGGCATCCGGAGGCGAACCCGGCCCGCCGCGGCGGCTGCTGGAGCAGCGAGTAGGCGGCGTAGGCCTGCAGCGCGCCGGTCTGCTTGTAGTTGCAGTTGCCGTGCAGCACGCAGTGCGCCCGGCCGAGCGGGCCGGACGCGTAGACCGAGTCCAGCGACGTGTTGATGCGCGGGTTCTCCCGCGGCGGCATCTGGTTCATCACGGCGGAGGCCTGCTCGGACAGCGCGGCGTACTTCTCGTCGTCGGACAGGTCCTTGATCTGCTCCAGCGCGCCCGCCACGATCTGGGGCACGCCCATCATCAGCGCGCGGTTGAAGACCCCGCCGAGCACCTTGACGTTCGCCACCCGCGGGTCGCGGCGGAACCAGACCGGATGCGAGGTGCCGCCCCACGGCAGCGCGAGGCCGGTCTCATGCTGGCCGGGCACCACGACGGTGTAGAGCCCGGCGTCGGCCGGCCATTCCACGTACTCGTTCTGCTCGAGGTAGTAGGCCTTGGCCAGGGCCGCGTTGACCAGGATCGTGCGCGTCGAGGCGATCGTGGGCAGGCCCTTCCAGAACACCTCGATGTCGAGCGTGTCCAGGCCGGGCTGTTCGAGGCAGATGCTGGCCGCGATCTCCCCGGTGGTGTACATCTGCGCCACGCCCGGCGCCAGCAGCAGCCCGCGCGCGGCCATCCGCTCGCCGTAGGTCTCGTCGCAGGTGATCAGCCAATCCTGCTCGCCGGTGGTGTCGAGGTAGTGACAGCCCGCCGCCAGGCACGCCTCGACTACCTCGCCGCCGTGCTTCGCGAACGGCCCGACCGTGTTGAGCACGACCTTCGCGCCGGTCAGCAGTTCGGTCAGCGGCCCGACCTGGTGCTCGACCTCGATCACCTCGTGCGGCACCGTGCCGATGCCTGGCACCCGGTCCAGGGCCTCGGAGATGCGGGCCTTGTCCCGCCCGGCGGCGACGAAGGGGATGTTGAATTCCCGCAGGTACTCGCAGATCAGCTGGCCGGTGTACCCGGAGGCGCCGTAGACGACGACCGGCTTATCGGTGCTCATGGACGTGCCTTTCGCTGGATGTCAGAAGGACCTGGTCACATGCCCATGCCGCCGTCGACCGGCAGCCCGGCCCCGGTGACGAACCGCGCGCCGTCAGAGGCCAGGAACACCACGGCATCGGCCATGTCCGGCACCTCACCGAGCCGGCCGAGCGGGGTCAGCCCGACCACGGCGCCGACCGCCTCCTCCGCGCTGGGGAACAGCCCGAGCGTGGCGCAGTCGGCCGCGAGCTGCAGGCCCATCTCCGTGGCGACCAGGCCGGGGTACACGCAGTTCACCCGCACGCCGTAGCCGAGCCGGCCGGACTCCATCGCGGCCACCTTGGTGAGCCGGTCCACGCCTGACTTGGTGGCCGAGTAGCCGGCGATCCCGGGAAAGGCGATGGTGGCCGCGACCGACGCGATGTTGATCACCGCGCCGCCCTGCCCGGCCGGGCCGCCCGGGCGCATCGCCCGGAAGGCGTGCTTGAGACCCAGGGCCGTGCCCAGGACGTTGACCTCGAGCATCCGCCGGATGTCGGCGGCCTCGATGTCGACCAGCAGGCTGGTGATCTCCACCCCGGCGTTGTTGATCAGGATGTCCAGGCCGCCGAGGGCGCTGATGGCCTGCGGGATGGCCTGCTCCCAGCTCGCGTCGCTGGTCACGTCCAGCGGCACGAACTCGGCCGTGGCCCCGGACTGGCGCAGGCCCTCAGCGGTCTGCTTGCCTAGGTCCTCCCGGACGTCCCCGATGACGACGGCTGCCCCCGCGCGGGCCAGCGCCTCCGCCATCCCGGCGCCGAGCCCGCGGCCCCCGCCGGTGACCAGTGCCTTCCGGCCCGTCAGCTCGAACACGCTCATCAGGCACCTCTTCCCGGGACCGCCATGGGCCCGCCGGCCCGCAGCGCAGGGCTGCGGATCATGTGACGTGAGACATAGCCTGGCCGCGTATCTTGACAACTGTCAAGACTTTCTTGGACGATCGTCTGAAGAAATTTGGTCGCCTGTCAAGATCGCGAAGACGCGTGCCGGGTAGACTTGGCCCGCCAGTTCGCGGGGGCACGCGACGCTGATTGGAACCCTGACAGTGACCGAGGTAGCCCAGATCGGCCCAGCGCAGCAGAACCGGGACCGGATCGCGCGCCGGCAGCAGGACAAGTTCGCGGAACGGCGCGCCCAGCTGGCCGCCGCTGCGCTGCAGACCCTGGCCGAACAGGGCTATGCGCGGACCAGCCTGCGCGACATCGCGCAGAACTCGGAGTTCTCGCACGGTGTGCTGCACTACTACTTCAGCGACAAGACCGAGCTCATCACCTACTGCGTGCGCCAGTACAAGGCGGAATGCGTGACCCGGTACGACAACATCGTCGCCACCGCCACCTCCGCCGCCGAACTCCGGCAGGGGTTCGGCGCGGCCATGGCGGCCACCCTGGTGGACGAGGCCACGCTGCACCGGCTCTGGTATGACCTGCGGAACCAGAGCCTGTTCGACGACTCGTACCGCGCCGACGTGACCGAGATCGACCAGAGCCTGGAGCGGATGATCTGGCGCATCGTCAGCAAGTTCGCCGAGCTCGCCGAGGCCCCGCTGGCCGTGTCCTCCGGGCCTGCTTACGCCGTGTTCGACGGGCTCTTCCAGCAGGCCCTGATCAGGCACCTGGCCGGCCAGGCCGGCGCAGCCCGGGACCTGGACGAGAACGTGCAGCGCGTCCTGGACGCCCTGACCGTCCGCGGCTGAGCGCGGGCCACCGCCCCGGGGGTGACATGGCCATCCGGACACCGGACCAGCGCCTGCGCGTGTTCGTGAGCTCCACGCTCGGCGAGCTGGCTGCCGAGCGGCACGCCGTCTCGCGCGCAATCGCGGCCCTGCGGCTCACTCCGGTGCTGTTCGAGCTGGGCGCCCGGCCGCACCCGCCGCGGGAGGTGTACCGGGCATACCTGGATCAAAGCGATGTGTTCATCGGGCTGTACTGGCAGCGCTACGGCTGGATAGCTCCTGGCCTGCAGGTCTCAGGCCTTGAGGACGAGTTCGACCTGGCGCGTGGCCTGCCGCAGCTGCTGTATATCAAGACTCCGGCACCCGACCGCGAGCCGCGCCTGACCAGCCTGCTCGACCGGATCAGGGCCGAGGGCGCAGAAACCTACCGCGCCTTCGGCACGCCGGCTGAGCTGGCCCGGCTGGTGCGCGATGACCTGGCGATGCTGCTCAGCGAGCGCTTCGCCGGGCGCGCTGCGGGGCCCCCGGCCCGCGTGCGGGAGCCGCGCCCGCTGCCGGCCAGCACGACGTCGCTGGTCGGGCGGGAGCACGACATCGACGAGGTGGTCAGCCTCGCCGAGCGCCCGGAAGTGCGGCTGGTCACGCTGACCGGGCCAGGCGGGATCGGCAAGACCCGGCTCGCAGTGGCCGCGGCCCAGCGGATGCGGGACCACTTCCCCGGCGGCACGGCCTTCGTGCCGCTGGCCGCGGTGTCGGACCCCGGGCTGCTGCTGGCCAGCATCGGCCAGGCAGTAGGCAGTGACCTCACGGGCACCAGGTCGCCGGCCGAGGCGCTGGCCGAGCAGCTGGGTGATGAGCAGTGGCTGCTGATCCTGGACAACCTGGAGCAGGTGGTGAGCGCTGCCGCCGACCTGGGCGAGCTGCTCGCCCGCAGCGCGGGGCTGGAGTTCCTGGTCACCAGCCGGACGGTGCTGGGGCTGGGAGCCGAGCGGGAGTACCCGGTGCCGCCGCTGTCTCTGCCCCTCGACCCGGCCTCCGCCACCGTCGGCGAGCTGGAGGCCTCGCCTGCCGTGGAGCTCTTCGTCGACCGGGCCCGCCGGGTTCGCCCGGATTTCGCCCTGACCGCGGACAACGCCGGCGCGGTGGCGGAAATCTGCCGGCGGCTGGATGGCGTGCCGCTGGCGATTGAGCTGGCCGCCGCCCGGACCCGGCTGCTCGATCCGGGCGCGCTGCTGGCCCGCCTGGCCAGGTCGATGGACGTGCTGGGCACCGGGCCGGTCGACATGCCCGAGCGCCAGCGCACGCTGCGCGCCACCGTGGAGTGGAGCGTGGGCCTGCTTGATGACTCTGAGCGGTCCGTGCTCGAAATCGTCGCGATCTTCGCCGACGGCTGGACCATCTACGCCGCCGCCCAGGTGGCCGGCCTGGACGAGGACGAGGCACTGGAGCTGACCGAGGCACTGGCGCGACACAGCCTGATCCAGCTCGACCGCACCGGCCTCGGGCTCCGGTGCCGGATGCTGGAAACCGTCCGGGAGTTCATCAGTGAGCGGCTCGCGAACCGCGCCGACGCCGCAGAGATCGCCCGGCGGCACGCCGGCTTCTACCGCGCGCTGGCCGACCAGGCCGACCGGCCGCTGCGCGCCGCCCAGGCGGAGACGGTGGACCGCCTGGATGCCGAGGCGGGCAACGTGGCTGCCGCCGTGCGCTGGTATCTGGCGCACGACCCGGCCCCGCTGCCCCACCTGTTCCGCGTGCTGTGGCCATTCTGGTTCCTGCGCGGGCACCCGGATGAGGCCCTCGTCCGGCAGCGGGTCGAGCAACTGCTGCCGATCGCCAGCTCCCTGGGCCGCCAGGCCGAGGAAGAGCTGCTGTGGACGGCGGGCGTGAGCGCCGCCGACGTGGGCGACGATCAGGCGACACAGGCGATTCGGCAGCGCCTGGAACCACTGCTGCCGGAGATCCGCGACCCCTTCCTGTCCGCGGTGGCTGACCTGTTCATGGCCTGGACTACGCCGATCAACGGCCACCTCGAGCAGGCCCTGCACGAGGCCTCGGCCTGCCTGGAAAAGCTACGCGGCCAGGATGAGCCATTCTTCACGTCGGTCGCCGAGTTCACCGCCTCGACGATCGAGACGGCGCTGGGCCGCTACGACCAGGCCCAGCGCCACCTGAGCGAGTCGCGCGTGGTGGCCGATGAATCCGGGATCAGGTGGCTCGTGGCAGGCACCCGGGTGCAGCTGGGCATCCTGCTTGTCCTGCAGGGTCAGTCAGCCGAGGCCCGGCCGGTACTCGCCGAGGCGCTGAGCCTCAGCCTGGCGGCACGCAGCACACCGTGGACGGCCCTGAGCCTGGCTGGGCATGCCCGGCTGGCCCTCGCGACGGGCGACGCCAGGCGCGCGGCACGCCTGGCCGGAGCGGCCCAGGGCCTGCGCGGGCGATTCGGCCTGCAGGCCTGGCCTATGCTCCGGCGGAGCGAGGCTGACCTGGTGGCGCAGATCCGCCGGGCCCTGGGCGGGGAACAGTTCGATCAGGCCTTCGCGGACGGCTCGGCGCTCAGCCAGCGGGAAGCCGTGGCCACCGCCAGGGCGCCTGCAGCAAAGAAGCCGGTGAGGTAACCGGATAGCCCCATGTTCGGGAACCAGCGGTTTACCTGCTGGTTAGCAGGTGAGAAGGGTAGGCAGAGTTGGCGGAATTTATCTATTTCATCCATCCCCCGCGAGACAACTTCGCGGCGACCATGACCGACGACGAGAAGGCGGTCTGGGCGCAGCACTTCGAGCGGCTGCAGCGGATGCTCGCGGACGGGCAGCTGATCCTGGCCGGTCCCACGCTCGGGCACACCAACACCGGGGTAGCCGTCTTCGAGGCCCCCGACGAGGACGCCGCGCAGCAGATCATGGCGGCTGACCCGGCCATCAGCAGCGGGTACGCCCGCGGAGAGCTGCGCCCGTTCCGGGTGTCGCTGCTCCGCGGACGCGACTGACCCGGGCGGACGGCCCGGCATGCCCGCCCTGGCGTCGCTGGCGGAGTTCCGCCAGGCGGTCGCGGACTTCCCGGCCGGGGAGCTCGAGGTCGCCGCGGAGCCGGCCGCGCAAGCCGAGGCGGAGCGGTCTTTGGCGGAGTCCGGGTTCCTGCTGCTCGGCGAGGTTCACGGAGTCTGGGAGAACCCGCTGATCATCTTGGCGTTGCTGCGGTCGTTCGGGCTGACCAGCCTGGCCCTGGAGTGGCCGGCCGAGCTGGCCCCCGTGATCAGCGCGTTCCTGGCCGGGGAGGTGCTGGCCGATGATCCCCAGCTCTGGTTCGGCGACGGCCGGATCACCGCCGGCCACCTGGCGATGCTGCGCGAGCGCGCGGCCGCCGCCCCGCTGGAGCTGACCCTGATGGACGGGGTCCTGTCCGCGGACGCGAGCTGGTCCGACCGGGATGAGGCGATGGCCGGCCGCCTGCTGGCCGGAGCCGGTACGGGCCGCCCGACGCTGGTGGTCGCGGGCAACGCCCACACCCCGGTGCGCCCCACGCCGCTCGGCGTCCCGCTGGGTGCCGTCCTGGCCGCGCGCCGGCCCGGTGTCCGCGAGATCCGGATCGACTACCGCGGCGGGCGCTACTACAACCTCGCGCCGCGCCGGTTCGCGCCGCGCCCGGGCTCGGGCCGCCCGGGGCCGCGGCTCCTTCTCCGCAACGAAAACCTCACCCTCGTACTCCCCTCCGCCCGCGAGGCGGTCGTTCCCCAAAGACCCTGGGAGGTCAGCCCGTGATGAACACCGACACCGTGCTGGGTTACCGGCGGCCCGCCATGCTGGGCGGCCCGGTCAGCCCGGACCCCGATGCCCTCACCATCCGCTGGTACGGGACGTCCAACTTCGAGCTGAACTTCCACGACCGGGTGGTGCTGCTCGACACGTTCTACGATCGCGGCCCGCGGATGCGCGGGCTCGGCTTCCGGCCCGACGAGGTGGTCCGGGCCGACGCGGTGCTCATCGGGCACCCGCACTACGACCACATCTCCGACGCCGCCCAGGTCGCCTCGGCTACCGGGGCGCCGGTGGTGGTGCACCCGCTCGGCGCGGACGTGCTGACCCAGGGCGGCCTGGACGCGTCGCGGATCCACTCGGTGACTGGCCGCGGTGAAGGCGACCTGCTGGAGTTCCCCGAGTTCACCCTCCGGGTCATCCACGGGTTTCACGCCGACCTCACGCATCCTGAGCAGCAGATGAGCCTGGAAGCCCTGCGCCAGGCCCGCGAGGTCTGGGAGCGGGACGAGCCCCCGCTGAGCCCCGGGGAAGAAGCCCACGCGGCGGCAGTGCTGCAGCGCGGCACCATGGCCCCGGAGGTCTTCACCGAGGGCACCATGTGCCTGGTCATCGAGATCGACGGCTACCGGGTCGTGTACCGGGACAGCGGCGGCCCAGTCAGCGAGGAGGAGCGCGCCTTCTTCGCGGCCAGCCCCGGCTGCGACCTGGCCATCGTGGGCTTCATCGGCCGCCCGCTGGTGCGCCGCCAGCTCAGGGAGGCGACCATGCCGCTCATCGAGACCTACCAGCCCCGGACGGTCATCCCCTGCCATCACGACGACCTCTACCCGGTGTTCATCGACCTGGCCACCGAACCGCTCAAGATGCGGGTGCACGAGCAGTTCCCGGCGGCGAGCACCATTCAGCCGGTCTACGTCGAACCGGTGACAATCGGCATGAAGTCCCAGACCATCACCGTGGGGGACCTCTGACGCCCCGTACCGCGAAGGTGCCACCCGTTATCTGTTCGGTTTTGCTCCCGAAAATGGGAGGTGAGTCGAACAGATAACGAGCGGCCTCCCGCGCTCAGGCGGGCACCTTGTCGAGGAAACCCAGGACGGTGACCAGCTTGCCGTCGTCGCCGGTGACGGCCACGTCGAAGCCGACGATCGGCGGCTCGGCGCCCTCGGGGCCCAGGCCCCAGGTGAAGCGGGCCTGCTGGTGGTGCGTATCGACGGGGCCGGCCAGGGAGAACACGAAGCCGGGGAACTGGGCCTGGGCGGCGGCGATGGTCGCGTCGATGGCGTCCCGGCCATGCGCCTCGGCCAGCGGGTCGATGTAACTGGCGTCGGCGGCCCAGGTGCTGTCGATCAGCTTGCGGCGGGCCACCGGGTCGGTCTCGTTCCAGCAGTCGAGGTACTGGGCGATCAAGTCGTTCATCGGGAGTGCCTTTCGTGGTTGATCCGTCGGTGTGGTCGGGCCCATCCTGCGGACCGGTCCGTGGCGGTGTCGATTACCCGGGAGGTAATGCGCGGCCATTACCTGGGAGGTAATCGCGGCGCCGCGGGCGGGCGGCTAGCGTCGGGATCATGGTGACCATGACCTGGCCCGCGCCGGACCCCCGTCCCGTCGGCGAGCTGCTGCGCGAATGGCGCGAGCGGCGCCGGATCAGCCAGCTCGACCTGGCCATCGAGGCCGAGGTGTCCGCCCGCCACCTGAGCTTCGTGGAGACCGGGCGCTCGCGGCCGACCCCCGCCATGATCCTGCGGCTGACCGAGCACCTCGGCGTGCCGCTGCGCGAACGCAACACGCTGCTGCTGGCCGGCGGTTACGCCCCGGCCTACCCGCAACACGGGCTGGACGAGCCGGAGCTGACGAGCGTGCGCGAGGCCCTGCGCCAGGTGCTGGCCGGTCATGAGCCGTACCCGGCGGTCCTGGTGGACCGCTGGTGGGAACTGGTCGACGGCAACGCGGGCCTCGGGCTGCTCATCGAGGGATGTGCTCCGTGGCTGCTCGAACCGCCAGTGAACGTGCTCCGGCTGGCCCTGCACCCGGAGGGGATGGCGCCGCGGATCGGGAACCTCGCCGAGTGGCGGGGCCACCTGCTGACCCAGCTCCAGCACCGGGCTCAGGCTCTCGGAGATCAGCGGCTGCGTGATCTGCGCGACGAGCTGCTCGGCTATCCGGGCGGGATGGCCGAGGCGACCTCGCCCGCCGGCGTCGTGCTGCCGCTGCGCTACCGGCGCGGCGGGCAGGAACTCGCGCTGTTCAGCATCAGCGCCGCGGTCGGCACGGCGACCGACGTGACCGTCGAAGAACTGGCCATCGAGGCGTTCTACCCCGCCGACGCGGCGACGGCCCAGATCCTGCGGTCCCCGCGCTAGCGGTCCGGCGACAGTAGAGCCTGCGATAGCGGTCTGTGGATCGCGGTCCGTATACAGCGGTCGCGGGGGTGGCGGTCCCTGGGATGGCTGCATTCCCGGCGATGACCGGGGCCCGCGCGGCAGACTCGCCTACAGTGGCCGGGCAAGCGCGAGGCGGCCCCGGGAGGACGGATGAGGCAGGCAGCCGGGTGGCCCGCCGCCGGCGCGGCCCTGGCCGCCACGAGTGGGCTGCTGCTCATGCTGGGCGGCTCCGGCGCCGCCGCGGCCGCACGCCCGGGGACGCCTGCGGCGGTGACGGCCACAGCCTCACCGACCGCGTCCGCCACCGCGTCACCCACCGCGTCCGCGTCTGGGCCGGGCCAGCCCACCGCTACCGCGTCCGTCGTGCCGTCCCCGCCCGCGACACCCGTCCCGCAGATCTTCCGGGTGCTGCCCCGGCCCTCCCGGGGCTGCCCGCCCCAGCTGGGCGCGGCCACCCTGCGTGATGAGCCGTGGGCGCAGCGGGCCCTCGACATGGCCGGGGCCTGGGCCGTGTCCCAGGGGCACGGCATCACCGTCGCCGTGGTGGACAGCGGGGTGGACTACGGCCCCCAGCTGGCCGGGCGGGTCAGCGCCATCGACCTCACCGGCCAGGGCCCCCGGGACTGCGTCGGCCACGGCACCGCCGTGGCCAGCCTCATCGCAGCCAGCGACGCGCGGGCGCGGGGCATCCCGTTCTACGGGGTCGCGCCCGCCGCCCGGATCCTGTCGGTCAAGGTCAACACCGGGGAAACCGGGTTCTCGCGGCTGCTGGCCCAGGGCATCCGGGACGCCGCGACCGCCGGGGCGCAGGTGATCAACGTGTCGGTGCAGACCGCCGTGAGCTCTTCCGCGCTGCGCTCGGCCGTCGTGTTCGCACAGCGCCGGGACGCCGTGGTCGTGGCGGCGGCCGGCAACGACAACCCGGGCAGCGGCGTGGGCCCTTATTACCCGGCGAGCTACCCCGGGGTGATCTCGGTGGGCGCGGTGGACCAGGCCGGGACGCTGGCCAGCTACACCGATCGGAAGACCAGGGTCTCGGTGACCGCGCCGGGCGCGAACGTGGCCAGTGCGTGGCCCGGCGGGTACAACCCGGCGAACCAGGGCACCAGCTTCGCGGCCGCCTTCGTCTCCGGCGTCACAGCGCTGGTTCGCGCGGCCTACCCGCGCCTGACCGCGGTGCAGGTGATCCGCCGGGTCGAGGCCACCGCGGACGGCCCGGCCGGCGCGCACACCGGCGCGGGCCTGGTCAACGCGGTGCAGGCGGTCACCGGGGTGCTGCCCGAGCCGGCCGTGTCGCCGGCCGCGGCGCCCCAGCCGGTGGCGATCCCGCGTCCGTCGCGGCCCAACCCGTTCACCCGGGCGCTGGCCCTGTCCATCACCGGCGGCGCGCTCGCCGTGGCGATCCTGGTCGCCGTGGCCGCCTACGTGATACCGCGAGGCCGCCGGCGGCACTGGCGGCCTGCGGGCCAGACCCGGGCGGGCGGGCCCCTGGCGCCGGATCGTAATCGGGAATCATCTCAGCGCTAACCCGCGCGTCCCCCCAGCGGATCGGCGGCCCGCGAA
The DNA here is from genome assembly GCA_035642895.1 of Streptosporangiaceae bacterium. GTDB lineage: Bacteria > Actinomycetota > Actinomycetes > Streptosporangiales > Streptosporangiaceae > RYN-230. The sequence goes on from DASQRM010000211.1 coordinate 23,176, forward strand.
GACCCCGCCCCGACCGGGGCCGTGTCGCTGGCCAGCGCGGTCTGCACCAGGCGGGGAGCGCCCCGCCGGGCCACCAGGTAGCCCCGCCCGGCCGGGAGGGTCTGCGGCTTGACCCCGAACAGCTGGCCCTCGTCCTTGCTGGCCGACATCAGCAGGGTCGGCGTGCCCATCTCGCGCAGCCGCTGCACGACCGGCTCGAACATGGCCCGTCCCGCGCCGCCCGCGGACCGGGCCAGGACGACGTGCAGCCCGATGTCCCGGGCCTGGGGGAGCAGGTCCACGATCGGCAGCAGCGGGTTCGTCGCGCCGGCCACCAGGTCGTAGTCGTCCACGATCAGGTACAGGTCCGAACCCTTCCACCAGGACCGGGCGCGCAGTTCCTCAGCGGTCAGCTTGGCTGACGGCAGCCGTTCCAGCAACGCCTCCCGGGCGTCGTTCACCAGCGACGCAGCCGCGGGCGAGGAGGCGGCGTAGCCGATGCGGTGCGCGGTATCCGCGGCGTCCAGCAGCGACCGGCGGTAGTCGATGACGATCAGCCGGGCCCGCTCCGGCGGGTACCGGGCCACGATGCCCTCGGCGACCAGGCGCAGCAGGTTGGACTTGCCGCATTCCATGTCGCCCAGCGCGAGGAAGTGCGGGTCGGCGGAGAAATCCAGGCTCACCGGCGACAGCGTCGTCTCGTCGATTCCGAACGGGACGGCCGCCGGGACCTGCTCCACGCTGGGCAGCCCGGTCACGGGGAACACCTCGGGCAGCATCCGCACCTCCGGTGCCCGCCGGCCGGTCCAGGACACCTCGACGGTCTCCACCAGCTTCCGCACCGCATCCGCCAGGCCATCGACCGACGGCTGGCCGTCGATCCTCGGCAGCGCGGTCAGGAAATGCTGGCCGTCCCGGGTCAGCCCGCGGCCGGGAGAGCGTTCGGGGACGTTCATCGCGAGTGCGCGGCCCATCTCCGACTCGTACGGGTCGCCGAGCCGGAGCTCGAACTTGGTGCCCAGCAGGTCGCGGATCCCCGGCCGGAACTCCGACCACTTGTTGGTGGCCGCGATCACGTGGATGCCGTAGCCGAGGCCCCGGGCGGCCAGCGCGGTGATCGCGGTCTCCAGCTGCTCGTACTCCTGGCGCACGGTGAGCCAGCCGTCCACCACGAGGAAGACGTCGCCGAACCCGTCGCCGGCGATCTCCCCGCTGGCCCGCATGCTCCGGTAGGCAGCGATCGACTCGATGCCACGGCTGGCGAACTCGCGCTCGCGCCGGTCCAGCAGAGCGTGCAGCTCAGCGACGGTGCGGCGGACCCGGTCGGCCTGCTGCCGGGTGGCCACGCCGCCCACGTGCGGCAGCCCGGCCACCGCCCCGACCGTGCCGCCGCCGAAGTCCAGGCAGTAGAACTGGACCTCGTCCGGCGTGTGCAGCAGGGCGAGCGAGCAGATCAGGGTGCGCAGCATGGTGGACTTGCCGCTCTGCGGGCCGCCGGCCACCCCCACGTGGCCCGCCGCGCCGGACAGGTCGGCCCACAGCGCATCCCGGCGCTGCTCGAACGGGCGGTCCACGATCCCGGCCACCGCCTCGAGCCGGCCGCGCCACCGCTCGTCGTCGGTGGTGCAGCCGCGCGGCGTGATGAACAGCGGTGGCAGCAGGGCGTTCAGGGCGGGTGCGAGGCCCAGCGGTGGCAGCCAGATCGGGCGCGCGGCCTGGCCCTGCCCGGCGAGCTGGCGCACCACCCGGTCGAGCAGGCTTTCCTGCGGCGCCGCCGGCCCGGGGGCGCCGGCCGTGACGGCCTCGCCTGGTCTTGAATCGCCCGGTCTGGCGTCGCCCGGATTGGCTTCGGCCGGGTTCGCCCGGCCTGTCTCGCCTGTCCTGCCTGGCGCGGCGCCCGCCGCCGGGATCTCCCGGGGGCTGATGTAACCGGGGCCGTACGGGACGACCATGGCCTGGTAGCGCCGCGGCGACGGCGGCTGCGCTGCTGCGTCTGTCTCCGCCGGCCCGGATACGTACGCGGCCTTGAACCTGGTCATGCCGGCCACGTCGATCTTCAGGTAGCCGCTGCCGGGCGCCGACGGCAACTCGTACGCGTCCGGCACACCGAGCACGATCCGCGACTCCGCGGCGGAGAACGTGCGCAGCCCGATCCGGTAGGACAGCTGGGTGTCCAGGCCGCGCAGCCGCCCTTCCTCCAGCCGTTGCGAGGCCAGCAGCAGGTGGACCCCGAGAGACCGGCCCAGCCGCCCGATCATCACGAACAGGTCGATGAACTCCGGCTTGGCCGCCAGCAGTTCGGAGAACTCGTCGACCACGACGAACAGGGTCGGCAGCGGGGCGAGGTCGGTCCCGCGTTCCCGGTCGCGCTCGTAATCGCGGACCGACGCGTAATTGCCCGCGGACCGGAGCAGCTCCTGGCGGCGGACCATCTCCCCGTGCAGCGCGTCCCGCATCCGGTCCACCAGCGGCAGTTCCTGCTCCAGGTTGGTGATGACGGCCGAGACGTGGCTGAGGTCCTCCAGGCCGAGGAAGGTCGCGCCGCCCTTGAAGTCGACCAGCACGAAGTTCAGCGCCTCGGGGGGATGAGTCAGCGCGAGCCCGAGCACCAGGGTGCGGAGCAGTTCGGACTTGCCGGACCCGGTCGCGCCGATGACCAGGCCGTGGGGTCCCATGCCGCCCTGCGCGGACTCCTTGATGTCCAGCTCGACCGGCTGGCCGCTGGCGTCGAGGCCGATCGGCACCCGGAGCCGGCTCCGGGCCGGGCGTGAGCGCCACAGCCCCGGCAGGTCCAGCGCACGGGCCTCGGCGATGCCGAGCAGCGCGGTCAGGGTGGTGTTCACCGCCAGCGCGTCCTCGCCCGGGGCGCCGCCCCGGGCCGGGCGCAGCGGCGCCAGCTCGCGGGCCAGGGCTTCCGCCTCCGCCCGCGACAGGGTGTCCGGCGCACCGATGCGCGCCATGACGTCGGCGCCCGCCCGGTCCCGGGTGATCATGTCGAGGCGGCCGCCCGCGACCTGCAGCCGCAGCGTGGCCGCATCGGCCGGCCCGGCCTGGCCGCCAGTCACCTGGACCAGGGTGACGCCGTCCACCCCGTCGCCGCCGAGCTGGTCGCCCGGATGGACAGCCGCGCCGTCCACGATCACCACGTAGTACGGGAGCGAGCCGCCGCCCTGGGTGTCCCGGCCGGGGGAGAAGCGCGGCCGGTCCTTGATGTCCGCACCCAGCATGGCCTCGAGCTGCGGCAAGGTCTCCGCCATCAGCCGGACCGGCCCCGCGGCGTCCCGCTCGGTGGCGTGCAGCGTGTGCGGCAGCCACTTGGCCCAGTCCCACTCCCGCATCCGGTCCGCCGGGGCGCAGACGCATATCCGCACCTCCTCCGGGGAGTGGAACGCGGCCAGCTGGGCCGTCATCGCGCGGACCATGCCGCGGGCCGCGCCCGGGTCGCCGGCCACGCAGACCCGGCTGAACGCGCGCAGGGACATGCCGACCGGCAGCTCGGGCACCCGGGCGTGGGTCCGGATGAACCGGCGCAGCGCGCCCGCGCACAGCGGGTCGAGATCCTCGGCGGGCTTGGTTTGCGGCGGGACCAGCCGGACCCCGAGCTGCTGCGTGCCGGTGCCCAGCCGGATGGTGCCGAAATCGGCGTCCTGCGGGCGGCGTTCCCACACCCGGGCATGCTGGTTGGCCGCCATCACCCACCACAGCGCGGCCGGCGGCGGGCTGGTCCACTCCAGCGCTTGGCGCTGCGCGCTGGCCGCCCGCCGCACCTGCCGCCGGATCTGGCCCAGATAACGCAGGTAGTCGCGGCGCTGGCCGTTCAGCCGGAGTTTGCGGTCGCCCTTGCCGCGGGCCATCTGGCCCAGGGCCATCCCGCCCATGCCCAGGCCCATGGCGCCCCCGCCCACCCAGCGCAGCGAGCCGGAGCCCGATCCGGACATCATCGCCACCATGCCAAACGTCATCGCCAGCATGGGCAGGTAGGTCATCATCTGCTGCAGGCCGTCGGCGGCCACCTCCGGGATCTCCGGGGGTGGCTGGAGCACGATTTCACCGTGCGGCATCTCGGGCGCCTCGTGCCGCTCCTGACGCCGCACAATGACGGTGCTCACCGCTCACCTTCCTGCCGCTGGCCGGCCCGGGCCAGCCCGGTCCGGGGGCGGCGGCGTGCCGCCGGAGGTGCCGTGCCCGCCCGCTGGCCGTGCCGCCGAGTTCTCATTTTGCGGGCGAATCCGCCCATTCGGTCGGCATACTGCCAAATGGGCTGAGCCCGGGAGGCTGACCGTGCCGGACAGCCCCAGGCCCGCGCGCCGCGGCGGCGGAAGAGCCTGGCGGCGCGCACCGGATAACGGCGGGCCCAGCAGAGCGGCAGGCACAGCCGAGTAGCAGGCACAGCGGAGCGGCGGAGGGCGGGAAGGGAACGAGATGAGCGCCGCCAGCGGAGCAGACATGTGCCGCATCACGGTGGTCGGGCCGCAGAAGCGGGTGGACCTCGCGCTGCCCGGCTACATCCCCTTCGCCGAGCTCTTCCCGGTCGTGGCCAGGTTCGCCGGCCTGGACCGCGCCGCGGCCGGCGAAGCCGCCAGCGGCTGGGTGCTGCAGCGGCTGGGCCAGGCCCCGTTCCCCCTCGACGCCACTCCGCAGCAGGCCGGCCTGCGCGACGGGGAGCTCATCTACCTGAGCCCGCGGGCCAACCCGCTGCCTGAGCTCGCTTTTGACGACGTGGCCGACGTCATCGCGGTCGGCGTGGGGGAGCGGCCGGGTCGCTGGGGCCCGGCCGACACCCGCCGGTCCGCGTTCGGTGCCGCGGCCGCCGGGCTGCTCGCCGGGATCGCCGTGCTGCTGCTGTCCGGCCCGCCCTGGACCGTGCCCGCGGTCACGGCCGGCCTGCTGGCCCTGCTCCTGCTGGCTGGCGCGGCGGCGGCCTCGAGGGCGGCTGGTGATGCGGGCGCGGCCGCGGCGCTGGGCTGGGCGGCGCTGCCCTACGCGCTGCTGGCCGGGCTGCTCGGGCCGGCCAGGACGGTGCCGCTGGCCCACCTGGGCGCGCTGGAACTGGTCTCCGGCTTCGCGGCCGTGTTCCTGGCCGCCATCGTCGCGGCGGTGGTGACGGCGGAAGGCGCGGCCGTGTTCTTCGGGGCGGCGGGTGCCGCGCTGCTCGGCCTGGTCGGCGCGGCCCTGGCCTACGGCTTCGCCGGAGTCGGCCCGGCGGGTGCCGCCGCGGTCATGGCCGCGCTGGCGCTGGCGCTGACTCCGCTGATCCCGGCGGCCGCTTTCCGGCTGGCCGGCCTGACGCTGCCGCCCGTCCCGCGCGACGCCGATGAGTTGCGCCGGGACACCCTGACCGTGCAGGGCGGCCAGGTACTCGAGCGCACCGCCGCCGCCGACCGGGTGGTCACCGGGGCGGTCTCAGGTATCGGCCTGGTCGCGGCCGTGGCCGGGATGGCGCTCGCGCTCAGCCCCGGCTGGCTGCCCCGGCTGACCTGCGGTGTGCTCGGCTGCGTCCTGCTGCTCCGGGCCCGGGTGTTCCGCGGCCGGGCCCAGCGCCTGTGGCTGCAGGTCCCCGGGTACCTGGCGCTGGTCCTGCTCGCCGTGGGTGCCGCGTGGCCCGGGGCCGTCCTGCGGAACGTCGGGCTCATCGTGCCATTGCTGGTCATCGGCGCGGCCATTCTCGTCGGGGCGGGGATATGGCTGCCCGCGCACCGGGCCTCACCATTCTGGGGCCGGGCCGCGGAAATCCTCGACCTGACCCTGGTCATCAGCCTCATCCCGCTCGCGCTCGGCGTGACCGGGCTGTTCGGCTACGTCCGCGGGCTGTCTGGCTGAGGCGGCCGCGACCATGCAGACACGCAGGGACCTGCTCCAGGCTCACCGGCTGATGACCCGGCGCGCGGCGCTGGCCCTGCTCCAGGCCGAGCCGGATCCGCCGGATCAGCCGTTGCGGCGGCTGAACGTCGGACTGATCTCCAGCGTCCTCGTCGCGGTGATCGTGGCGGCCGCCTTCGGAGTCTGGGGCCTGCTCGCGCCAGGCGACGCGCAGGGCCTCACGTCAGCCGGCACGCTCATCATCGACAGCCAGACCGGCACCTCCTATATCTGGTGCGACCATCACAAGCTGTGCCCGGTGGTGAACTACGCGTCGGCCCGGCTGGCGCTCAGTTCGTCGGCGCCGGACCAGCGAACGGTCAGCCAGGCCTCGCTGGCGCGCTATCCCCGGGGCCCGCTCATCGGCATTCCCGGCCTGCCGGAACCGCTGCCCGACGCGCACATGCTGGTCGGCCAGCCCTGGTCGGTCTGCGTGCAGACGGTCGCCGACCCGGCCACGCTGCAGCGGCAGACCACCACCACCCTGGTCGGCGGGCGCCGGGTCGGCGGCCGGGCGATAGCCGCGGCGGGCGCGCTGCTGGTGACCTCCGCCGGGCGTGACTGGGTGCTGTGGGATGGGCAGCGGCTGATGATCCCGCGGGGCATCCAGCAGAACGTGCTGATTGCCCTGGCCGCCGGCGGGTCGCCCGGCGGTGTCCCCGCCACCTGGCTGAACGCGTTCCCGCAGGGCTCCGACTTCGCGCCGCCGCCGATCCCGGGGTTCGGCCGCCAGGTGCGTGGCCCGGCGGGAGGGACGGCCCGTATCGGGCAGGTGTTCACCACCACGTCGGCGGCAGGCGGGTCCCGGCAGTTCTATGTCCTGCGCCGCGACGGCCTGGAACCGGTCACGCAGACCCAGGCGGCCCTGCTGAATGCCGCGCGGGGCCAGGTCCCGCAGGGGTCGGTGGCTCCTTCGATGGTGGCCGGCGACCGGGGGCATGCCGCCCTGACCACCGGCGGCCTGCCGCAGCGGATGCCGTCGCTGGTCAGCTACAACCCGGCGGCCCCCCTCTGCGTGGTGTACTCCGGCGCTGCCTCGGCCCGCGGGTCGGGCGGGCGGCTCACAGTCGGCGGGACCGTGCCCGGCGGCGGCCTGCCGGTCGGCGCGCCCGGCAGCCACACCCAGATCGCCCTGCCGCCGGGCAAGGCCACCCTGGCCGGGATGGTGCCCGGGCCCGCCGGGGCTTCGGCCGGGAACACTCCGGCGGTGACGGGTTATTTTCTTATCTCGGGGGGCCGCAGGTACGGGCTCGCGTCACCGGCGGTGGCGGCCATGCTCGGGTATCACCTGGGCGCGCAGCGCACCCTGGTGCCCGCGAGTGTCCTTGACCTGATCCCGGCGGGCCCGGGGCTCGACCCGGCCGCGGCCCGGGAGCAGGTCACCGGATAAGAGCCGGGCCGCGAGCCGCGGCTGGGGCCAGACCGCGAGCCGCGGCTGAGAGCCGGGCTGCGGGCCGCGGCTGGATCCGGGCCGCGAGCCGTGGCTGAGATAAAGCTTCGATCACGCACCGAGCCGGGCTGCGGGGCCCGCCTCCCGGGCCGGTGCAGGTAAGGCCGGATCCGGCCGCACTATAGGGCCGCACGGGCCATCGGCGGCCGAATCGCTTCACGTCACAGTTGCGCTGATTTGGTTGACAGTGCGTCTTTACAGCCCCTTGAATAACCCATGTGCTGGCCCCTGGAGGCCCGATTTCTGTGTGACGGTCGGGGGCTGGAACCGGACATTGAGTTGAATACAGGATTCCAGACGGGGAGGTGCGGCAAATGGCAGCCGAGTCTGCTTTCAACCGGGCCGCCATGGCGCAGGCGGCGGTCCAGGTGGAGGACGCAGTAGGCCAGATCCGCGGCCAGCAGTCCACGCTGGCCGGCCAGCACGGCGACCTGATGGCGGGCTGGCAGGGTGAGGCGGCGAGCGCGTTCACCAGCGCTTACGAGTCGTTTAACAGTGATTTCACCCAGGTGCTGAGCGCGCTGCAGGGGATACACGAGAAGCTGGGCGCGACCCGGACGCGGTACCAGTCCACTGAGGATACGCAGGCGGCCGCGGCGAACCGGGTTCGCGGACTGCTCAACGGCTGAGCACGGAGGCATTGAGTAAATGAGTGAATACACGAGGGCGGTGTTCGGATCCCTGCAGACCGGGGAGGCCGATTTCGCCAGCACCTATGCCCAGCTGCAGTCGACGATCTCCACCCTGGACGGCCAGCTGAAGTCCAGCCTCTCCCAGTGGGACGGCGAGGCACAGCAGGCGTACTACGTGGCCAAAGCGAAGTGGGACGCGGCCATGGCCAACATGGCGACGGTGCTGAACAACCTGCGCGGCGTGATCGGCGAGGCGCATGTGAACTACAGCTCGACCGAGGCGTCCAACGCCGCTCTCTGGGGCGGCTGACCGCGCCAGCCGCCCATCGTCAGGTGGGCGGCCCGGGCAGCGGAAGGTGACGTTCAGGGAGCGGGAGGCTGGTAGTGGGCGGCTCGTATGACGCCTTGCTGCTGCGCCAGCAGCAGTCGCAGCAGCCGACCCCGGGCAGGTACTCGGGGACGGCGGTGCCGCATGTCAACGGGCCCAGTTACAGCGGCTACAGCCAGCCGCAGAACTGGGCCAACCCGGCAGTGTCCGGCCGCGACCTGATCGTGCACCGGGACGTGCTCCGGCAGGTGGCAGCCGACCTGGCCCGGATGGCCGACCAGCTGCAGACGACCCTGAGTGCCTGTGCCCCGGCCGCCGCGCTGGCGGGCGGGGCGGCGGGCGGCTGGCCGCAGGCCCAGCAGCTGAACCAGGTGATGTCCCGGGCTCACGCGGGCGTCACCCAGTTCACCGGGCAGCTCCAGCAGGCGCACACCGACATGGCCGCCCGGCTGGCCACCTCGGCGGACCGCTACGACGCCGCCGAGCAGCAGATCACCAGCCTGATCTACGCCGCCACCGACCCGTCCGCGATGATCATCCAGAGCGGAGGGCAGGACACGCCGGTGCAGCCCGGGTACGGCCAGAACTGGACGCCGCAGCAGCGGGCCAGCTATTACCGCATCCAGCGCCTGGAGAACATGCCGGGCAACAGCGGCCCTAGCTGGACCGGCACCTACCCGATCACCGAGGACACGGATTTCTCCCAGGGCTCCGCGGCCGGCTACACCTGGGAACAGGTCAAGGCGCTGATTGAAGCCACGGACCCGGGCGCGATCTCCTCGGCCGGGGCCGCGTACGGGCAGATCGCGTCGACGCTGACCGACATCTCCAGCCAGCTCGCCGGTCACGGCCAGACCCTGGCCGCGAACTGGGGCGGCTCGACCGCGGTCACGGCGGTCAGCCAGGTCCAGCAGCTCTACCAGACCGCGTCTGACCTGCAGGCCAATACGTGGTCCGCGCAGCAGGCCCTGGCCTGGTACGGCCCGGTGCTGAGCTCCTTCCGCGGCAGCCTGCCACAGCCATCGTCGGCTCACCCGGCCGACGTGCAGGCCGCCAACCAGGCTGCCCAGCAGCGGATGAGCGCGCTGAACAGCCACATCGAGACGGCCTTCTACCAGATGCCCGGAGCCGTCAACAAGAACCTCCCCCCGGCGCTGGCCGGCTCGGGCGGAGCGGGCGGGTCCGGCGGGACGGCGTCCGGCGGCGGACGCGGGACCGGGAGCGGCCTCCCCGGGACGGGCTCCGGCGGCCATGCCACAGGAGCCGGGGGAGCGACCGGGCCCGGTGCCCCGGTGACCACCCCGCTGGGCGGCCCACCGCACCTGGCCGGCGGATCCGGGCCCGGGTCAGGGACCACGCTGGCCGGGCTGACGCCGACCGCGCCGGGCAGCGCGGCGCCAGGCGGCACGGGACCAGGCGGTCCAGGACTAGGCGTCCCCGGTGCGGGCGGCGGCTTCCCGGCCCCGGGCGGGCCTGCCCCCGGCGGCCCGCCCGGGGCCGGGATCCTCCCGCCGGTAACCCGGACCGGTTCCGGCGGCGGCCCGGGCGGACCCAGGCCCGGGACCAAGCCGCCGGGTGAGACGCCCCCGGGAGAAACTGGCGTCGGCGGTGAGCCAGCGCCGGGCGAGGGCGGCGCGGGCCTGCCCCGCAACGTCTTCCGCACGCTCGGCTCGCTCGAGGAGCCGGGCGGCCCGGGCGCGGCGGGCGAGGTCAGTCCGGGTGAAGCCGGCCTGACCGGTGAAACGCTGCCCGCCAGGATGACGCCCGGCGAGATGGCCGCCCCGGACGGGCTCGCGGCCCAGGGTGAGGCGGGGTTCGCCGGGAGCCGGATGCCGGGCTCGTTCCCGATGGCCGGGGCCGGTGGTGCGGGCGGCCCGGGCGAGGCCGACCGGAGCAGCCAGTACTGGACCAGCGAAGACGAAGCCACCTGGGGGCCGGACCTCGGTCCGGGCCTGGCCGCCGGGCCGGAGGCGGCGGCCGGTGACGGCCTGGGCTGGATGATGCCCGGCGGCGGCGCCGGCCGGGGCCAGGACCGCGAGCGGTCCCGGCTAGCCTGGACGGGTGAGGACGACGATTTCTGGGCTGCGGGCGGCCCGGCTGTTCCGCCCGTGATCGGGGGCTGACCACACCGCCGGTGCCTGGGGCTGGGAGACGAATCGGCGTTCTCGTGCTCACCGCGGCGCTCGTGATCGCGGCGGGCGGCTGCGGCGCGGGCTCCGGGTCGGCTGGCCCGTCCGCCGGCCGCACCGGCACCGCCGGCGGCGCCGGCCAGGCCAGCGCGTCTGCTCCCGCGAGCGGCAGTAATCGCCCGGCCACCGGAACCCAGCTGAAAGGGCTGCTCCCGGCCCAGGCGAGCCTCCCGGCGGGCTGGGTGCTCGGCAACGGCACCGGCCAGGAAATAGACAGTGGCACGGCGCTGACCGCGCCTCCTTATCTGCCGGTCTTGCCCAGGCAGTCGTGCACATCCTGGAAAGGTGTCGACGCCCACTTCCTGCTGGCCGGCGACCAGGCGTCCGCGGCGCAGCTCAGCGTGACCGTGGGGCACGGCAAGACCACCAGTCTCGGCAGCGTCAACCTGGCCGGCTACTACCCCGGCTGGGCGGCCCGGCAGTTCGCGCTGATCACCTCGTTCGCCGAGCACCGCTGCGCGGCGTTCACCACCCGCGACGAGATCACCGGGGCGCGAGTCGAGATGAGACCGTCCGTCACCGGGGTGCCCGGCCTCGGCGACCAGGCCCTGCTCATCAAGATCATCCAGGTCAATGGCCCGCTGCCGGACGGAACCTACTATCCCGGCGACTACCTGCTCGTGGCCCGGGTAGGCGATTACCTCGCCGACGTGAATGCGCCGGCCTTCCCTGGCCGGTCGCCGGGACAGGCCGTCCGCAGCGTCATGACCGCACTAGCCGGGAGGCTCGGCCGGGTGGGCTGAGCTGCGGTGTGCCGCAGACTGCCGCGGCCCGCGCGGCTGGCTGGTCGCATGCCGCTCACCGTGACCCAGCCTCTCGGAGGGAGAGTTTCATTCCCTCGTGTGAGGCGACAAAGCCGAGCCGCTCGTAGAAGCGGTGCGCGGCAGAACGGGACTTGTCGGTGGTCAGTTGCACCAGGGCGCAGTGCCGCTGCCGGGCTTCGTTAATGGCCCAGGTGAACATCGCGGCGCCCAGGCCCAGGCTGCGGTAGGCCTCATGGACCCGGACCGCCTCGATCTGAGCCCGCAGGGCACCACGGCGCGCCAGGCCGGGCAGGAAAGAGAGTTGCATCGTGGCCACGATGTCGGGGCCTGATTGCGCGACCATCAGCAGGTGCGCCGGATCGCGGTCGATGGCGTCAAAGGCCGCCTGGTACGCGGTGAGGTCCTCGGCTGTCTTCACCCCGTCCCGGGCGGCGCCAAGTTGGTCAGCGGCAATCAGGTCGACGATCGCAGGAAGATCGGGGGCCTCGGCCCGGCGAAGGACGACAGACGACGAGCCCAGTTCAAACGTTTCCAGAATCTCCACATCCCCAGTCTGCCGGGCCCGCAGGCCGGAATTGGCTTCGGTGGCGCCTCGCCCTCGCCTGGCTGCGCGGCGGCAATGTGTTCAGGCTCCGCTTCGCACTCTTCCGCAGCGCCGGGGACGTTGTGTTCCGCGATCTGCTGGCCGAAGACGCACTGGTCTACGCCGGGTACAGCGCAGGAGCGTGTGTCCTGTCTTCCACACTGCGGGGCCTTGAGGTTGTCGACGATGCTGGCGCGGTTATGCGGATCTACGGTTCGGAGCCAGTGCGGGATGGCCTGGCGCTGCTCAAGGAGGCGTTCCTCCCGCACTATCAATCACCGGGGCATCCCGAGACGGCCGCGGTAGACCTCGTGGCTGCCCGATACCAGGCAGAAGGGGTCGGCTACCGGCCCCTGCGTGACGGGCAGGCGTTGCTCATCAATGGCGTGGCTACCGAGATCGGTAGCCCCACGATTAACCCGGGCCAGGTTAGTCAACGGGCCTGACGGCTGGCCCGCATTTAAGGTGCGTGACGACGCTGCAGCTTGATGCCGGGACAAAGCGTGGAACCACGGCTGATCGCCATACGGCCGCGCTCGTCGCGGCCCAGAGCGGCGCTGTGGATGACCGGATTCACGGATGCGCGCGGTAGGGCCGGTGATGATGGGCTGGTGGGCGGCAGCGACGATGCGGTGATCGGGTGGATACGCGAGATTGTGCTGAACGCTTCTGATCCGTGGTGCCTGGCCGCCTTCTGGGCCGGGGTGCTCGGCGGGACGCTGGTGGAGTGGTATCCGGGCTGGGTGACGCTGGAACCGCCGCCGCATGGTCAGCGGCTTTCGTTCCAGGGAACCGGGGATGGCGGTGGGCTCGCGCCCGGCGTGCATTTCGACATCCTGGTCGGTGATCTTGATGCTGCTCAGCGACGGGTAGTAGCTGCCGGCGGAACCGTGGCTGGCGAGCACGTGTCCCCCCGACCAGGCTGTGGTGGCGAGACGGTGCGATGGCGGGTGTGCCGAGATCCCGCGGCCACCCATTCTGCCTGGTAACCCGGTGACTGCACGCATCGCGAGCCGGGCAGGGCGGTATCCCCGCGCGGACGGCGGCCAAGGCATTCCCTGCGGCCGGCATCCGATCAGGATCCTGGAGGCCAGGGGCGGGCCGCCAGGACGGCCAGATGCAGCGACACGAGCGTTTCTTCAAGTTCGGGAAGAGCGTCAGTACGGCCCGCGCGGACCATGGATCGGACCAGTTCGATCGTGGCACCGGCGAGGGCGAGATACGCCCCGGAAGGGACGGATGGCCATTCCGGGTGATGCTCTCGGGCGCGCTGATGCCATTTCTGGTTCAGATCAGTGAACAGTCCGGTACCGGCATCGAGCCGGTCCACCGCACGCGGGCCCGCCGTCGGCATGTGGATATAGAAGACCCGTGCGAACGCCGGCTCGCCGGCGAGAAACGTGAGGTACGCCCGGCACGCGACCCGGAGTACCTCCTCGTCGCAGGCCTCGGCGGGTAGTGCGCGCGTCGCGGACACAACCTGGGCGATCATGAGGTCCCGGCCTTCGGCGGTCGCGGCCAGGAAGCAGTCCTCCTTGTCCGCGAAGTGGGCGTAGAAGGCGGCCCGGGACACCCTGGCCGGCCGCACGATGTCGGCGACAGTGACAGCCGGATAGCCGGATTCCGAAACCGCAGCGATCACTGACCGCAGCAGCCGCTCCCGCTGCGACGCGCGCACGGCCGACAGCGGCAGGCGGCTCCTGCCGCGAGGAAGACCAGGCTTCCCCTCGTGCGTCCTGGCGAGCGTCCCCCCTTGCCCGGTGTCGGTCACGCGCATACAGTAACTGAGGTGGCCCTAAAGTACTGGTTCGTACTTATGGCAAAGGCCCGGTTAGTGCATGTAGGCATGCCCGAGAGCACCTGCCATGGCGCGCGGAACCGCATCCCGTCCGGCGGCATGGATGACGTCAAGCGCAGCGGCGGGAAGAGGCGATGGCAGCGATGACGGACCTGCTGGGCGAGAGGCACATCATGATTCAGGCGGGTGCCCCGTGGCTCGCGTGACCGGCGTACCAGCAGAGTTGAGCGGGCTGGCAGCCGAATTCCCTGGCTACGAGTTCGCTACGCAGCAGACATGGGGCGGCATCTCTATCGTCGCCAGACGCCATGGGGGCTGCGTACGGCCCGGCTTGTACGCCGTTGTCACCGACGACCCGGACGAGATGCGCCGCGCGCTCCGTGAGCATGAGCCCACCAGCTACCAGGGTGACAGTCGGTGACAGCCGTGAAGGGAGATCTGGATGTTCAGGACTTGGACCGGGTGGCGGGCACGCACCCCGCTAGCGGTAGCCGGAGTCACCCTCGGTGCCCTGGTCGCGGCCGCGCCCGCGGTGAGCGCGAGCACCCTCGGCGCGCAGGCAGCCGCCAGCGCCAGCGGACCGGTGGTGGGCACCGCCAATGGGGCAGTTCGTGGCCTGGCCAACGGGGCGGCCGATGAGTTTCTCGGCATCCCGTATGCCGCGCCGCCGGTCGGCGCGCTGCGGTGGCGGCCGCCACAACCCGCCGCCAGCTGGCCTGGCGTACGCGACGCGACCCAGTTCGCGCCGCACTGCCCGCAGCCGGCATCACCTTTCGGCCAGGCCAGCGCGTCGGAGAACTGCCTGTTCCTGAACGTCTTCACGCCACGCCAGCAGGGGGGTGGTTCGCGCCGCCCCGTCATGGTGTGGATCCACGGCGGTGCGCTGGTGTCCGGCGAAAGCGATGACTACCTCCCTGCGAAGCTGGTGGGAGACGGCGTCACCGTGGTCACCATCAACTACCGGCTTGGTGCGCTCGGTTTCCTGGCGCATCCGGCTCTGGCCGACGCGAAAGGCCAGTCGGGTGACTACGGCCTCATGGACCAGCAGGCCGCCCTGCGCTGGGTGCAGCGCAACATCGCCAGCTTCGGCGGCGACCCGCACAACGTCACGATCTTCGGTGAGTCCGCCGGGGGCCTGTCCACGCTGTCGCAGGTCGCATCGCCACAGGCCAGGGGATTGTTCCAAAAGGCGATCGCCGAGAGCGGCTCCTACAACCTCACGCAGACGTCGCTGCCGAGCGCCGAGTCGGCCGGGGAGGCGTTCGCCGCACAGGCGGGATGCGCTAGCCAGACCGCGGCCTGCCTCCGAAGCCTGCCCGTCTCGGCCATCCTGGCCAGCCAGGACGCAGCCGGCTACACGCCGAACATCAACAGTGAGGTGCTGCCGGAGTCTCTGGGGATTGCCTTCGCCACCGGCAACTTCAACCGCGTCCCGATCATCAACGGCACGAACCGTGACGAATGGCGGCTGTTCGTCGCGCTCAGCGAGCTTGAGGGCAATCCGGTCACGGCCTCGAACTACCAGAGCATGATTTCTTCCACGCTCGGGGTGCCTTCGGCGGCAGCGGCGGTCATCGCGGCCAAGTACCCGCTGAGTGCGTTCCCCAGCCCATCCATCGCTCTCGGCGCGGTCGGCACCGACGCCATTTTCGCGTGTCCCGCGCTGACCATCGATCAGTCCGTTTCCCACTTCGTGCCGACCTTCGCCTACGAGTTCAACGACGAGAACGCACCGGAGAAATTCCTTCCGCCGGTCAGCTTCCCCTACGGTGCGGCCCACGCGTCTGAGATCCAGTACCTGATGGAGCTGCCCACGGCCGCTTTCCCAGGAACGCTCTCGGTACAACAGCAACAGCTAGCGACGATCATGAAGGGGTACTGGACGAACTTTGCCAAGGGCGGATTCCCCTCCTCGTCCGGCATCCCCTTCTGGCCGCTCTTCAGCAGCCTCACCCAGAAGATGCAGTCGCTGGCGCCACCCACACCGCAGACCGAGACCGACTTCGCGTCTGTGCACAACTGCGGGTTCTGGACTGCCCTGGCCGCGGCCTGACCACAAGCACGTGCGCGCGCTGGGCGCCGGTGGCAACGACGCAGCCGGCGGCCAGCGAGCGGCGGCGCCCGGGCGCTGGTCCGCTGGCACGGCTCGCCCAGCCGCGCTCATGTTCTCTTGTGGGCCGTACGTGGGTGTCGATCCCGCGGCTCCGGTCTAGACGGGCTGTACGACGGTGGCCATGGTGCCGATCAGCTGCCGGAATCGCTGGACCGGCTCAGGTTCGCCGGTGATGTCGATGCCGACGTCTGACCCGCTAAAGATGAGGGCGGTCAGGGCCTGGGTGGTCGCGGTGATCGTGACGTCGGCTCGTGCGGGTGGGGCCCCCGCGGTGAGCGACCACTGGTGGCCGTCGCTTTCGACCAGGTAGTCCGCACCGTCGAGCCGGAAGTGCCAGCGGGCTGGTTCGTGGTCACCGGCGGCGAGGTCGATGGCCCGGGTAACGGAGCGGAGCAGATGCTCGGCGTGCAGCGGTTCGCCGGCCTGGGGCCGGCGCCAGGCATGCTGTAGCCCCCACCGGCCTAGCGCGTCGATGACGGGTCCGAGGTCGGCTCCGGCCGCGGTCAGGCGATACCAGACCTCACGCCGCCCCGGTTCACGGTCGACGGCCACGATCCCGGCGTCCTCCAGCTCGCGCAGGCGCTGGCTAAGGGTCTTGGGGGTGATCCCGCCGAGGCGGTCCATCAGGTCGGTGAACCTTTTGGCGCCGGAGAGCAGGTCGCGGATCACCAGCAGGCTCCACCGGTCGCCGACGCGCTCCAAGGCGCGCGCGGTCAGGCAGAAGTGGTCATAGGTACGAACGTTCCTTGTCACGTCCTCCATAATACTAGTTGACAGATACTATCTACAACCTACTATCTTGTAGATATTCAACTCGACCGGAGGAGATGTCATGTACGATCCGCCTGGCTATCTGTGGGCGCTCATCATCGCCGGAATCATCGCGATCCCGGCCGCGACCTGCGTCGTGCTCTACGGCGGCGCGGTGCGCGCCGGCCTGGGCCGGACGCGTGCGGCGCTGCTCGCCGGCGGCGCTGCCGTCGTGCTCGGCGGCTGGTTCACCGCCAGCGCGGTGATCGCGGGTCACGGCTGGTACCACGCGAGGCTCGGCCACGGGGTGCCGTGGATGCCGGTCGCGGTGGTCGGCTTCCTGGGCTTGCTGCTGGCATTGCGCCGGATCCCGGTGGTGGCGCGCGCCCTGGCGGCTCCGGGCCTGATGGCCCGCCTGGAGCTCCCGCACTCGTTCCGGGCAGCCGAGGGGACGGCCTTCCTGGCCATCATGGCCCTCGGCCACCTGCCTGCGCTGTTCGCCCTGCCCGCAGGCCTGGGTGACGTTGCCACCGGTATCGCTGCGGTGCTGGTCGCCCGCAGGCTCGCGCAGGGCACGGGCCGCCGCGCCGTCCTGTGGCTCAACGCGTTCGGCATGACCGATCTGGTCGTGGCCCTCACCCTCGGCGCCCTCACTGGATACCAGCTGATCAACGTCACCCCGTCCGGTGCGCCGATCAGCGAACTGCCCCTCGTACTGATCCCGACGGCTGCTGTGCCGCTGCTGTTCGCCCTGCACATCACGTCGGTGTCCGCGCTCGCCAGGACCCACCGAACACTGCGGCCAGCCACCGCCCCGCTCACTGCCGCCGCGAGGTAGCGAGAAAAGAATGCGGGCCGCGCGGAGACTGTCGCCCCCGACCTCGAGTTCGTGCTCGCGGTCAAGGACCAGTCCCGCCCGGCTTGCTGAGGGCCGCATACGAGGGGCTAGGCGCGCTCGGTCCACGTCTGCAGCTCGCCTGTTCCAGCGGCCCGCTGCCGGTTAGCCTGGCCCGATGCGCAGAGGCCTCTCCATGGAAGATCTTGGGGACTTGGCTGAACTCCGCTTGCTTGCGGTCCTGGCCACATACCGGCGCGATGGCACTGTGCTGTTGTCTCCGGTCTGGCACGAATGGCGCGAGGGCGGTTTCGGCGTCGTCACAAGCAGCCGCGACGTCAAGGTGGCGCATCTGCGGCGAGATCCACGGGCCAGCATCGTGGTCTGCGAGCATTCCCCGCCGTACCGCGGAATCGAGGTGCGCTGCCACGCCCGGTTCGTCACCACAGGAGTCGGCGATGCGGTGCAGCGAATCGCCTCTCGCTACCTGGGCCTCGAAGCCGGAGCCGCGTACGCGGACAGAGCCGACGACGACCTCCTCATCCGCCTCGAGCCAGGTGATCTGCGGGCCTGGGACTTCGCCGGCGAGCACTCCTGAGCATTCAATGCGGCCGGAATCGTGAGATGGGCGCGGTCGGCGCCTTCGCTCCCGGTGGCCCGGTGGCATCTCTGGCGGTGAAGTGCCCGCGCATGGTGATCAGCCATTGCGGTTAGCCGCCCGATCACCTGGGCCGGGACCTGCGTACCGGCCGCTGCCGCGGTCTGTCCGCAGCCCGCTACCGCCAGCACGGACGCCACCGCGGCGGCGCCTGCCATGGCT
>DASQRM010000212.1:0-7390 GCA_035642895.1 Streptosporangiaceae bacterium
GTGGTCAGGGGCGGGGTCGAACCGCCGACCTTCCGCTTTTCAGGCGGACGCTCGTACCAACTGAGCTACCTGACCGTGACTGACCGCCGTTCCGCCAAACGTCACGAGCGGTCTGTGCCTAGCGGTCCTGACGGGACTTGAACCCGCGACCTCCACCTTGACAGGGTGGCGAGCTAACCAGCTGCTCTACAGGACCATCGGTGCCGGCCATGTGGCCGACGGTGCCCCCAACGGGATTCGAACCCGTGCCGCCGCCTTGAAAGGGCGGTGTCCTAGGCCACTAGACGATGGGGGCCGGTGACGGCCGCCGCCGCCGTGACCCTTGGCGCCCGCCGTCGGGGACTGCCCCAGCATAGGGGACAACCGGCGTGTCCGCCAAAGCGTTCCCCCGCAGACCCCCAATCCGCCGAGCGGGTGCCGCATCCGCAGGCCTCAGGCATCCTCGGGCCAGCTGCCCAGACCCTACCCAGGACCTTGCTCCGGAACACTGTCTGGCCCCCGCCCAGACGTGTCCCCACAGAAACCCCACCTGTCACCGCAAACCCTGTCACGACCCCGGTCCGGGACTCCCCCGCTGGTCAGCGGCCTACTTAGCAGTACGCCCATGACATCCGTGATCACTGGAATCAAGACGATCATGCAGGAACCCTTGCGCATTTCCCAAAAATTCGACACGGTAGGCAATCGACTTACGACTTACAGTCACTACTGCCGGTCACCGAACTGGGGCTCGTGTCCCCACATTCGATGACACAGCGTGAAAGAAGGAATGCGATCTGCTCTGGCGGCCCCGGATGCCGGAGACCAGACGTAGCCAACAGAAGAGAAGAGCCACCCGTGCGCAACGGAGAGCACCCCCCGCTTTCCCGGAGGCGGGCGCGCGCATCGCAGCCAGGCCGGCATCGGCAACCCGGCGACCAGCCGGTGGCCTACCGCGATGTGTTCGCCATCAGCGAGTTCCGCGCGCTGTGGTCCGCCCAGGCACTGTCCTGCGCGGGCGATCAGTTCGCGCAGGTCGCTATCGCCTTCGTGGTGTACGCCCGGACCGGATCGCCGTTCCTCACCGCGGCGGCGTACGCCCTGACGTACCTGCCGCCGGTGCTCGGCGGCCCGGCCCTGTCGGGGCTGGCCGACCTGTTCCCGCGCCAGCAGCTGATGATCACCCTGGACCTCATCCGGGCCGGGCTGGCGGCCCTGATGGCCGTGCGGGGGCTGCCGTTCGCCGGGTTGTGCGTGCTGTTCTTCGGCACCGTCCTGCTCGGCACGCCATTCTCGTCGGCCCGGTCGGCGCTGCTGCCTGAGGTGCTGCCCGGGGACAAGTACCCGCTGGGCTCCGTGATCGGCAGCCACACCACCCAGCTCAGCCAGATCGCCGGCTTCCTGGTCGGCGGCGGCCTGGTCGCGGCGCTCGGACCGTACCGGGCCCTGGCCCTGGACTCGCTGTCGTTCAGCCTGTCGGCGGCCATTCTCGCGTGCGCGGTGCGCCCGCGGCCCGTACCACCCAGCACTGGCCATCCCTCACCGTGGGAGATCACCTGGGACGGCGCGGTCACCGTGTTCGGCAGCCCGGTGCTGCGTACCCTCGTGCTGTTCGGCTGGCTGGCCGGGTTCACCGTGGTACCCGAGGCCCTGGCCGCCCCGTACGCGCACGCGCTCGGAGGTGGCGCGCCCACCATCGGGGTGCTCATGGCGGCCATGCCGGCCGGCACGGTGATCGGCGGGTTCGTCATCGGGCGGCTGTTGCGCCCCTCGGACCGGATGCGGCCGATGGGCTGGCTGGCCATGCTGTCCTGTGCGCCGCTGATCTTCAGCCTGGCACACCCGCCGCTACCGGTGCTGATCCTGCTCTGGGTCCTGGCCGGCGCAGGCGGCGCCTATCAGCTGGTGGCGGCCGCAGCGTTCGTGACGGCCCTGCCCGCCGCCCGCCGGGTGCGCGCGTTCGCGGTCGCCCAGTCCGGCCTGCTGGCCGCGCAGGGCCTGGGCATCCTGACCGGGGGGGCGGTCGCCCAGCGGATCGGGCCAACCGGGGCGGTCGCCCTGGCCGGGTTGCTGGGCCTGCTGGCCGCCGCGGCCCTGGCCACCGACTGGACCCGCAGGCACACTCAGCTGATCAGCATGCTGATGAGCGGGCGGGAGACAGCCGTCGCCGCGGCCACGCCATCGCCGGCCGAAACACTCCCCGCCGAAACACCGGCCACCGAAACACCGGCCACTGGAGTGCCGGCCGCTGAAGCACCCATCACCGAAGCACCCGTCACCCAAGCACCGCTCGCCGCGCCGCCGGTGCTCAACCTGCCGGTGGCCGAGCGAGGCACCGGCTTTCCCGCGCCACCGCAACCCGCCGGAACCGCCGAAAATACCGCGACCGCCGAGCCCACCGAGTCCCCGGCCAGCGTCACCCCGGCACCCGAACGCGCTCCAGAAAAGGGCCTCCGCCGCGGCTCAGCCCACCGGGCGCCGCGCGAACTGTCGGTGCGCGCCCGCCTAGCTGCCACCCGTCTTCTTGATCAGGTTCTCGGCGATCGACGCGCCCTCCCCTTCCTCTGGGATGACGATCCACGCCGCGAGGTACACCAGCACGAAGACGCCGAAAGTCACCACCGCCAGGGCAACGAAGATCAACCGGACCACGGTGGGGTCGATACCGGCGTACTCGCCGAGCCCGGAGCAGACGCCGGCCACGAGCCGACCCTTCCGTGTCCGGATTAGCCTTTTACTCCCATTGGCCTCGTTCATGCCCCGATCATTCCCGATCGGACCGGGTCCAGACAGCCGAACGCGGCCCGCATACGCTGGGCGCGGGAGTTAGTGACTGACCGGAAGGACCCGCCATGCCCACGCACTCCGCCGGCCAGCCTGGCCACGACCTCGACCTGCTCCAGGTCGACCAGCAACTGAGCTCCGACGAAGTGCTGGTCCGCGACACGGTGCGGGCCTTTACGGCCGAGCGGGTGATGCCGCATATCGCGGACTGGTTCGAGGCGGGCACGCTGCCCCGTGAACTCGCCCCCGAACTGGGCAAGCTGGGGCTGCTCGGCATGCACCTGACCGGCTACGGCTGCGCGGGCATGGGCCCGGTTGCGTACGGAGTGGCCTGCCGTGAGCTGGAAGCGGCCGATTCCGGGCTGCGCAGCCTGGTCTCCGTCCAGGGCTCGCTGGCCATGTTCCCGATCTGGAAATACGGCTCCGCGGAACAGAAGGAGGAATGGCTGCCCCGGATGGCCGCGGGCGACGCTATCGGCTGCTTTGGGCTGACCGAGCCCGATCACGGCAGCGATCCGTCCGGCATGACAACCAAAGCGATCCATAACGGAACCGGCTGGACGCTCTCCGGCTCGAAAATGTGGATCACCAACGGGTCAGTCGCGGATATCGCCGTGGTGTGGGCCCAGACTCCGGAGGGGATCCGGGGGTTCCTGGTCCCGCGGGCGGCGCGCGGGTTCACCTCCCGCGCGATCCACAAGAAAATGTCGCTGCGCGCGTCGATCACCGCAGAGCTGCACTTCGACGACGTGAAGCTGCCCGCGGACGCCATGCTGCCCGGGGTGGTCGGGCTGAAAGGGCCGCTGTCCTGCCTGAATGAGGCGCGGTTCGGCATCATCTGGGGGGTGACCGGGGCGGCCCGGGCCTGCCTGGACGCGGCGGTGGACTACGCCCGGACGCGGGAGCAGTTCGGCAAGCCGATCGGCGGCTTCCAGCTCACCCAGGGCAAGCTGGCCTGGATGCTGGCCGATCTGTCCCGCGCCCAGCTGATCGCACTGCACCTGGGCCGGCTCAAGGAAGCCGGCGAGCTGACTCCCGAGCAGGTCAGCCTGGGCAAGATGAGCAACGTCCGGGCCGCCATCGAGATCGCCCGGCAGGCCCGGACCATCCTCGGGGCCAACGGGATCACGCTGGAGTACCCGGTGATCCGGCACGCCAACAACCTGGAGTCGGTGCTCACCTACGAGGGCACCGAGGAAGTACACACCCTCGCCCTGGGCCAGGTCCTCACCGGAATCAGCGCCTACCGGTAGGGACTCCGCCCAGTAGGCCCGTACTTACTGCAGAGACCCCCTTTCCTCAAAGCAGGCCTACCGCAGAGCCCGCGCGTTCCGAACGGCCCGTGTTTACCTCAAAGCCCGTGCTTACCTCAAGGACAGGGCGGCCAGGGCGGCGTTGACGATCGAGCCGGAGTCCAGGTCGTGCGCCCGGTACAGGTCGCTGACCGACCCGGACTGGCCGAAGCCGTCCACGCCGAGGCTGACCGCGGGCACCCCCAGGGCGGAGCCGAGCCAGCTCAGCGTGTGCGAGGCGGCGTCGTGCACGGTGACGACCGGCACCCGGTCACCGAGGGCCCCGGCCAGGAAAGCACTGCGTAGCGCGCCGGGGATGGAGGGCACCGTGGCGGTGCGCACCCCCTGGCGCAGCGTCCGCTGCCAGGCCCGGTAGAGCCGGTCGGCCGAGGTCACGTCGACCACGTTGGCGGCGATGCCCTCCTCGCCCAGTTCGGCGGCGGCGGCCAGCACCTCCGGCAGTACCGCGCCGCAGCCGGCCAGGTGCACCATGGGTGTGCCGTCGGCCGGGGGTCCGGCGTCGACCAGCCGGTAAGCGCCTGCGAGGACCTGGCGGCGCAGCACCGCGTCGCCCAGCCGGTCCCGGGCGGCCTGGAACGGCTGCTGGTCGATGCCCCGGGTGGTGAGCCGGAAATAGTACGAGCCGTCCTCCATGACCGGCGCCCCACCACGGGGCGGGACGGGCGCGGCCGCGTTGGCCGTGGCGATGCCCTGCAGGGCCCCGCACATCAGCCAGTCCAGGGCGGTGCCGTAGGCGGGCTCAATGAACGTGACGCCGGGCAGTTCCAGGCCGACGGAGGCGGTGATGGTGGACTGGTGCGCGCCGCCCTCCGGGGCCAGGGTGATCCCGGACGGAGTGCCGGCCACGATGAACCGGGCGCCGGAGTACACCGAGTAGATGAAGGCGTCCAGGCCGCGGAGCACGAACGGGTCGTACACCGTGCCCACGGGCAGCAGCGGCTGGTCTGACAGGTCCCAGGCCAGGCCGAGCTGGCCGAGCAGCAGGAACAGGTTCATCTCGCTGATGCCCAGCTCGATGTGGTGGCCGTCCGGGCCCTCGGCCCACTTCAGCACGGTGTCCTCGCTCCAGGACCGCCGCACGTCCGGGCTGAACACCTTGGTCCGGTTGATGAAGCCGGCCAGGTTCGTCGAGGTGGCCACGTCGGGCGCGGCGGAAACCAGGTAGGGCGCCACGGCCTCGTCCCGGGACAAGTCCACCAGGATCCGGCCGAAGGCTTCCTGGGTCGAGAGGGCGCGGCCGGTACGCAGGCCGGTGGAATCGGGCACGGTCACGGCGGGCGGCCCCGCGGCGGCTGGCGGCCGGGACGGGCGGGCCAGGTGCTCACGCCGCGCGGCGGCCCACTGGCCCGCCGGGGCCATCGGGTCGAAACGGTCCCATTCGGTGTCTGCGGTCAGTCCCAGCCGGGCCCGCATCTCGTCCATCTGGGTGGTGGTGAGCAGCGCCGAATGGTTGCGCGGGTTGCCGGCCATGGGCAGCCCCCAGCCCTTGACCGTGTACGCGAAGACCACACTCGGCCGCTCCTTCTCCGCGTCGCAGGCGGCGAACGCGGCGAGCAGGGAGCGCAGGTCATGCCCGGCCAGGTCGGTGACCAGGCGGGCCAGCTCGTCGTCGGCCAGCCCGGCGCAGAACCCGCGGACCTCCTCCGGGGCGCCGTCCAGGAAGCGGGTCCGGACGTCGGCCGGGGCCAGGCCGAACAGCGACTGGTAGTGCTCGTTGGGCAGGGCGTCGATCCAGTCCCGCAGGCCGCCGCCGCCGGGCCGGGCGAAGGCCTCCTGGAGCGCCGCACCGTACTTCGCCTCCACCACGTGCCAGCCGGCCGCGGTGAACTGCTGCTCCCACTGGGCGATCCGCACTCCGGGCACCACCCGGTCCAGCGACTGCCGGTTCAGGTCCACCACCCACATGACGTTGCCGAGCCCGTCGGTGGCCGGATCAGCGACCGCCTCCCAGATGTTGCCCTCGTCCAGTTCGGCGTCGCCGATCAGGGAGATGAACCGGCTGCGCGGCCGGGGGCCGAAGTGCGCGTCCACGTACCGGCGGGCTACGGCGGCGAACAGCGGCGCGGCCGCCCCCAGCCCGACCGACCCGGTGGAGAAGTCCGGGCCGTCCGGGTCCTTGGTCCGGCTCGGGTAGGCCTGCAGGCCACCGAACGCGCGGAGCGACGGCAGGTAGCCGCGGTCCAGGTGGCCGAGCAGGTACTGGATCGCGTGGTACACCGGGGAAGCGTGCGGCTTCACGCTCACCTTGTCCGGCCCGTCCAGGTACGCGAAGTACAGCGCGGTCATCACGCTGACCAGGCTGGCGCTGGAGGCCTGGTGCCCGCCCACCTTGACGCCATCCCCGGTGTCGCGGTCGTGATTGGCCGCGTCCACGATCCGGGTCGCCAGCCACAGGACCCGCTGCTGGATCTCGGTGAGGACGTCCAGATCGACCTGATCAGTACTGGCCACGGTCATGACTCCACCCCGGGTGACGTGCTGGTCAGGCCAGCTTCGCATCCACCCGGCCCACTCGCCAGTCCGGTCCTGAGACGATAGGCGGTGTGATCGATTCGCAGGTAACCCACGACCCAGACGATTCCCGGTTCGAGTACCGCTCGGGAGGTTCCGTTGCGGAGCTTGTTTACCGGCTGCGCGGCGAACGGATGGTCCTGCTGCATACCGGCGTACCGCATGCCCTGGAAAGGCACGGCATCGGGGGCGAGCTCGTGCGGGCCGCGGTGGAGTACGCGGCGAGCCAGGGACTGACCGTCGTGCCGGCCTGCCCGTTCGCGCGGGCCTGGCTGGAGGAGCACCCGGACGTCGCGGCCCAGGTCCCGATCGACGCGCCGGTCTAGCGGGCGGCTGTGATGGTGCCGGAGTATGGTCGCATCCTGGCCGCCGCCGTCGGGCTGTTCTTGATCGTCATTGACTGCATCAGCCTGGTCGGGACGCTGATCGTGCCCCGCCCGGTCGGCGGGCGGCTGATGATCTGGGTCGACCGGCTGGTCCACGCCGGGTTCCAGCTGATGACTGCCCCGGTCAAGAACTATCACCGGCGCGACCGGATCCTGGCCGCGGAGGCCGCCACCCTGCTGCTCTGCCAGCTGCTGGCCTGGCTGCTGGTGGCGTACATCGGATTTACCTTGCTGCTGTGGCCCTTCATCCCGGGTGGGGTGACGCTGTCCTTCGATGACGCCGGGCCGGCCTTCTGGTTTATCGGGGACTCCTCGGTGTCGGGGGCACCCGGCCGGGTGATCCAGAGCGCGGCCGGGCTGATCGGGCTGACCACGCTGACCCTGCAGATCGCCTACCTGCCCACCCTGTACTCGGCC
>DASQRM010000213.1:0-11730 GCA_035642895.1 Streptosporangiaceae bacterium
CGCGATCATCGAGGCGACCGGCCAGCGCGTGTTCGGGCCCTGGTGAGCAGTGCTGGCCCGGGGGGGCAACCCCCCGGAGCCCCCCGGGAGCGCCGGCTCGGCGGGAACACGCCTGCGGCGCGCCCCGCCTCGCCGACGCTGGCGCCGGGCGAGATCCGGGACCTGGCCCGGAAGCTGGGCGTCCGGCCGTCCAAACGGCTCGGCCAGAACTTCGTCACCGACGCGGGCACGGTCCGCCGCATCGTGTCGCTGGCCGCACTCGAGGCCGACGACGTCGTGCTCGAGGTCGGGCCGGGGTTCGGCTCGCTGACCCTGGGCCTGCTCCCGGCCGCCCGCCAGGTGACCGCCATCGAGGTGGATCCGTTGCTGGCCGCCGCGCTTCCGGTGACCGTCGCGACACATGCCCCTTCATTTCCGCAACGCCTGGCGGTGGTCACAGCCGACGCCGCGCGGATCGGGGCGGCGGAACTGCCGGGGGACCCGCCCACGGCGCTGGTCGCCAACCTGCCCTACAACGTGGCGGTGCCGGTGCTGCTGCACCTCCTGGCCGAACTGCCCTCGCTGCGCCGGGGCCTGGTGATGGTGCAGGCCGAGGTGGCCGACCGGATGACCGCGCCACCCGGGAGCCGGGTCTACGGCGTGCCATCGGTCAAGCTCGCCTGGTACGCGGACGCCCGCCGGGCCGGGCCGGTGCCGCGCACGGTGTTCTGGCCGGTGCCCAACGTGGATTCCGGGCTGGTCGCCTTCACCCGCCGGGACCCTCCGGATGTGGCTGTGCCGCGGGCCAAGGTGTTTGCGGTGGTGGACGCGGCGTTCTCACAGCGGCGCAAGACGCTCCGGGCGGCCCTGGCCGGCTGGGCCGGATCGGCCGCGGACGCGGAACGGATCCTGCGCGCGGCCGGGGTGGACCCCGGGGCGCGGGGCGAGGCGCTGGGGGTCACCGAGTTCGCCCGGATCGCCGCCGCCCAGGCGGAGATTTCATGATCGCGGTCAATAACTGCCAAATCACGCCCCTTATTGACCGTGATCGTGGGCGGTGGCGGCGGTTTGGGTGCCCGGGGCGGGCAGCTACGATCGGGGGATCGTGACCGCTGTGACTGCGCGGGTGCCCGCGAAGGTGAATCTCCAGCTCTCTGTGGGCCCGCCCGGTGCGGATGGCTACCACGACCTGGTGACGGTGTTCCATGCCCTGGCACTGTTCGACGAGGTCACCGTGACCTCCGCCGACACGGACAGCGTGGTGGTCACCGGGGAGGGTGCCAGCAGCGTGCCGGCCGACGGCAGCAACCTGGCCGCCCGCGCCGTCGCTGCGCTGGTCGACGTGGTCGGGCCCGGGGTCCGGGACGCGCCCGGCCTGGCCATCGAGATCAGGAAGCGGATCCCCGTCGCGGCCG
Source organism: Streptosporangiaceae bacterium (assembly GCA_035642895.1). Taxonomy (GTDB): domain Bacteria; phylum Actinomycetota; class Actinomycetes; order Streptosporangiales; family Streptosporangiaceae; genus RYN-230. Next base: position 1,395 of record DASQRM010000213.1, read on the forward strand.
GCCTGGCCGGCGGCAGCGCGGACGCGGCCGGGGCCCTGGTGGCCTGCAACGAGCTGTGGGGTGCCGGCCTCAGCCAGCAGGAACTGGCCGACGTGGCCGCGAAGGTCGGCAGCGACGTCGGGTTCGCCCTGCTCGGCGGGACCGCCGTGGGCCTGGGCCGGGGCGACCGGGTCACCCCGGCCCTGGCCGCTGGCACGTATCACTGGGTCCTCGCGTTCGCGGCCGAGCAGCTGTCCACCCCCGCGGTCTACGCGGCCTGCGACCGGCTCCGGGCGGGCCGGAGTGCTCCTACCACTGCGCCGCAGCTGAACACGGCCCTGATGGCGGCGCTGCGCTCGGGTGATCCCGTGGAACTCGGCCCGCTGCTGAGCAACGATCTCCAGCCCGCCGCGGTGTCGCTGCTGCCCCGGCTACGCCAGGCGCTGGCCGCGGGCCGGGAGCACGGCGCGCTGGGCGCCATCGTGTCCGGCTCCGGGCCGACCTGCGCGTTCCTGGCCCGGGACGGGGCGCATGCGCGCGACCTGGCCGTGGCGCTGGCCGGGGCCGGGGTCTGCCGTACGGTGGCCAGCGTGTCCGGTCCCGCCCCGGGCGCGACCGTGATCAGTGTGCCCAGCACGCGCGCGTGAGCGGGGCGCCGGCGTGAGCACCCCCCAGACGAACCTGGTCAACCTGGAGCGGGCGGTCAAGGCGTACGGGCAGCGGCCGCTGCTGGACGGGGTGTCGGCCGGGGTCGCGGTCGGCGACCGGATCGGCATCGTCGGCCGCAACGGCGCGGGCAAGAGCACCCTGCTGTCGGTGCTGGCCGGGACCGAGGCGCTGGACAGCGGCCGGGCGACCCGCACCCGGGGGTTGCGGACCGGGGTACTGGCCCAGCGCAGTGAGCTGACCGGGACGGTGGCCTCGATCGTGGTCGGTGACCTGCCCGAGCACGCCTGGGCGGCCAGCCCCCGGACCCGGTCAGTGCTGGCCGCACTGCTGCCCGGGATGGACCTGGGCGGCCCGGCGGACCGGCTGTCCGGCGGAGAGTCCCGGCGGGTCGCGCTGGCCTCGGTCCTGATCGGCGAGCACGACCTGCTGCTCCTGGACGAGCCCACCAACCACCTCGATGTCGAGGCTATCGACTGGCTGGCCCACCACCTGGCCGGCCGGCCGGAGGCGCTGGTGGCGGTGACCCACGACCGCTGGTTCCTGGACGCGGTGTGCAACCGGACCTGGGAACTGGCCGAGGGCCATCTGCACGCCTACGACGGCGGGTACTCCGCGTACGTGCTGGCCCGGGCGGAGCGGGCCCGGGTCGCCGAGGCCACTGACCGCCGCCGGCGCAACCTGCTGCGCAAGGAACTGGCCTGGCTGCGCCGCGGGCCGCCCGCCCGGACCAGCAAGCCCCGGTTCCGCGTCGACGCGGCCAACGCGCTCATCGAGAATGAGCCGCCTGCGCGGGACGGGGTGGAGCTGATCCGGGCGGCGACCACACGGCTGGGCAAGACAGTGATCGAGGCAGAGGACGTCACCGCGACCGTTCCCTCGGGGGCCAATGGGCCACGGACTCTGCTCCGAGACGTGACCTGGCAGCTCGGGCCGGGCGAGCGGGTCGGCCTGATCGGGCCGAACGGCAGCGGCAAGAGCACGCTGCTGGACCTGCTGGCCGGCGTGGGCAATCCGGACGAGGCCGGCGAGACGGACGAGGCTGGAGAGACGGAGGGGCCCGGGGAGGCGGGGCCGGGACTCGACGTGACCGGCGAGATCATCCGGGGCAAGACGGTCCGGCTCGGCTACCTGCACCAGCGCGATGCCGGGCTGGATCGCGCGCTCACCCCGCGCGAGGCGGTGACCGAGGTGCGCGGCACGCTCGACTCCGCCCAGGGCGCGGCGGCCGCGAGCCAGCTGCTCGACCGGCTCGGCCTGCGCGGCGACACCCAGTGGACGCCCGCCGCAGAGCTCTCCGGCGGGGAACGGCGGCGGCTGCAGCTGCTCCGGATCCTGATCGACGAGCCGAACGTGCTGTTCCTCGACGAGCCCACAAACGACCTGGACGTGGACACGCTCACCGAGCTCGAGGACCTGCTGGACGGGTGGCCGGGATCCCTGGTGCTGGTTAGCCACGACCGCTACTTCCTGGAGCGGGTCACCGACCATGTGGTCGCCCTGCTCGGGGACGGGAGCCTGTCCTTCCTGCCGGGCGGGGTCGAGGAGTACCTGCGCCGCCGGTCGGCGGCCGCCAGGGATCCCGCCGGAACAGCCACTGGGGCCGCAGCTAGGGCGGGCACCCACCTGGGCGGGGCCGGGACTCCTCCGGGCGTGACGGCCGCCGCGGGCGGTGCAGCCTCTTCAGCCGGTGCGGGGCCGGGCGGTGCGGGGACGCCGGGCGGAGCGGGGGCGCAACGGGCTGCCCGCAAGGAGATGGCCCGACTGGAGCGCCAGATCGGCCGGCTCACGACCCAGGAAAACAAGCTGACCGCGGCGCTGGCCGAGCACGCCGCCGACTACGTCCGGCTGACCGAGCTGGGCGCCGAGCTCCGCGCGGTCCAGGACGAGAAGTCCCGGCTCGAGGAGCAGTGGCTCGAAGCCGCCGAGAACACCTGACCTCGGGGGTCAGGCGTCCAGCGGGGCGAGCAGGACCCGGAGCAGGTCGGCCAGAGTCCGGCGGTCGGTCTCGCTCAGCCCGCTCAGCAGCGCGTGCTCGCTGCGCAGGAGATCGGCCAGGGCCGCGTCGACCCGGTCCACCCCGGCCGGGGTCAGCGTTACCAGCACCCCGCGGCGGTCCTGGGGATCAGGCTCCCGGCGGACCAGGCCGGCCTTGGCCAGCTGGTCGACGCGGTTGGTCATCGTGCCGGAGGTAACCAGCGTGGCCCGGAGCAGTGCGCCCGGCGTGAGCTGATACGGGGCGCCCTGCCTGCGCAGGGCGGACAGCACGTCGAATTCCCAGAGCTCCAGCCCGTGGTCGGTGAACGCCGCCCGGCGAGCCCGATCCAGGTGGCGGGCCAGCCGTGAGATGCGGCTGAGCACCTGTAGCGGCTCCACGTCGAGGTCCGGCCGCTCGGAATGCCAGGCGGCTACGAGATCGTCCACCTCGTCACGCGGCAGCGCAGCCGGGGCTGGTCTCGCGGGCTGCTCGTCCATGCGGGCAGCATATCTCTTGACATCAAGAGTGTGGCCCCGGTAGACAGGTGACGCTAATTTATCTCGACGTCAAGAGAAATGAGTGGTCGGAATGTGGGACCCAGGCACCTACCTCCGGTTCGGCACCGAGCGGGCCCGCCCGTTCTTTGATCTGGTCAGCCGGGTCCAGGCGGAGGCTCCCGAGTTCGTGGCCGATCTGGGCTGCGGTCCCGGAAACCTGACCGCCGCGCTGGCCGCGCGCTGGCCGGCCGCCCGCGTGCTGGGCGTGGATAGTTCCCCGGAGATGATCGAGGCCGCCCAGGCGGAGACCGGGCGGACGGAAGCCGGGCGGACGGAGGCCGGCGCTCAGGCCGCCCAGCTGACCTTCCAGCTGGCCGACCTCCGGACCTGGCAGCCGGACCAGCCCATAGACGTGATCACCTGCAACGCGGTGCTGCAGTGGATCCCCGGCCACCAGGAACTCCTCACGTCGTGGGTGCGCTGGCTGGCCCCGGGCGGCTGGCTGGCCTTCCAGCTCCCGGGCAACTTCGACCAGCCGAGCCACACCATCCTGCGCGAACTGGCCAGCGCGCCGCGCTGGCGGCCGCTGCTCGACGGCGCCCAGCTGAACCGGCAGGCCGGCGAGCCCGTGGACTACCTGGCCCGGCTGGCCGGGGCGGGCTGCGAGGTGGACGCGTGGGAGACCACCTACCTGCATGTGCTGCACGGCGAGGATGCGGTGGTGGACTGGTACCAGGGGAGCGGGCTGCGTCCGGTTCTGGCGGCACTGCCCTCCGCTCTGGCCGAGGAGTTCCTGGCCGAGTACCGGGAGCGGATCCGGGACGCCTACCCGCCCGCGCCATATGGGACGGTGCTGCCGTTCCGCCGCGTGTTCGTGGTGGCCAGGGTCAAGGCCTGAACCGGGTGCAGCCGCCGGGTGGGGTCGTGAACGGCAGATCATGACCGGGCGGGTCACCACCGGGCGCCCTCACGAGCGGACGGGTCACGACCGGGCGCGCCTCACCACCGGGCGCGCTTCACGACCGGGCGCGCTTGACGACCTCCCTGGAGATCCGCGGCTTGGTCTCTAGCTGCGACAACCCGTTCCAGGCCAGGTTGATGAGGTGCGCCGCGACCTCTTCCATCTTCGGCTTGCGGGCGTCCAGCCACCACTGCCCGGTCATCGCCACCATGCCCACCAGCATCTGCGCGTACATCGGCACCAGCTTCGGGTCGTACCCGCGGGCCGCGAAGAAGTCGCTCAGGATGTACTCCACCTGGCTGGCGATATCGCTGATCAGGCTGCCGAAGGTGCCCGACCCCGAGGCCGGGTGAGAGTCACGGACCAGGATGCGGAAGCCGTCGGCATCGTCCTCGATGTACTTGAGCAGGACGACCGCCGCCGCCTCGAACTTCTCCCGGGTGTGCTCGCCGCCCAGGATCCGGGTGGCCATCCCGAGCAGCCGCTCGACCTCGCGGTCCACTACCACCGCGTAGAGGCCTTCCTTGCCGCCGAAGTGCTCGTAGACCACCGGCTTGGATACGCCCGCCTGCGCCGCGATCTCCTCGATAGAGGTGCCTTCGAAGCCGCGTTCCGCGAACAGCCGCCGGCCGATGTCCAGCAGCTGCTCGCGGCGCTCTTTTCCGGTCATCCGCTTGCGCTGATTCGAGCCCGGGTCCGAATTGGTCACCAGGCCATCATGCCGCCATCACGCAGCCTTCCGGTCACCCGTCTTCGGCGCCTGGCGGTCAGTCATGGAGCCGAGGGTCTGCCCGCGCACCCCGGTCAGCCGGGCGGACAGCCGCTCCCGGTCCGGCCAGCGGACGTCATAGGCCCAGCCCAGGCGCTCGGCCCAGGCGATCACCCGGGCGCTGAGATCAATCTGGCCCTTGAGCGCGCCGTGCCGGGCGCAGGTCGGGTCGGAGTGGTGCAGGTTGTGCCAGGACTCGCCGAACGACGGGATGGCCAGCCAGGCGACGTTGCGCGACTTGTCGCGTACCTCGAAGTCCTCGTTGCCGAACGTGTGGCACACCGAGTTGATCGACCAGGTCACGTGGTGCAGCAGGCAGATCCGGACCAGGCTGGCCCAGAAGAACGCGGTGAGCGCGCCGGCGATGGACATCGACCAGAGGCCGCCGATCAGGGCCGGGGCGAGTAGCGACACGGCGACGATGCCGGGGAACCACCGTGAGACGCGGCTGACGTCCTTGTCGGCGAGCAGGTCGGGGCAGAACTTGGCCTGCGAGGTGCGGTTCGGGTTGAACAGCCAGCCCACGTGTGCGTACCCGAGGCCCTTGGTCAGCGCCTTCCAGTCGGTGCCGAAGCGCCACGGCGAGTGCGGGTCGCCTTCCTTGTCGCTGTACTTGTGGTGCCGGCGGTGGTCGGCCACCCAGACCAGTACCGGTCCCTCGACCGCCAGGGTTCCCGCGCTGGCCAGCGCGATCTTCAGTCCCCGGTTCGCCTTGAACGATGAGTGGGTGAAGTAGCGGTGGAAGCCCATGCTGATCCCCATCCCGGAGATCACGTAGAAGACCAGCGCGATCACCACGTCATGCCAGCCGAGCCAGCCCAGGCCCCAGGCCAGCGGGGCAGCGGCCAGCAGGGCCAGGAGGGGGACGATGACGAAGACGGCGACCAGGAACTGGGAGAGCGGCCCACTCGGATCCGGCTCGATCTCCGGCATAGGGGTGCGCCGGGTGACGGTGGGGGGCGCGGGGGCCGCAGCCGGGGTGGTTCCGTTCGTGACGGTCTCGGGGGAGGCAGTCATGCTGAACCTCGCTCTGCTCTCGGGGGCCTTAAAGGTGGGGCCACGCGTCTGTTCCGGCTCAGCTACCCAGCTGCGCGGAAATTATGACGCTTACGTCACCGTAACCTACGAAACCGTAAGTTGCCCACATGGAGCCCGTATGTTTTCTCCATGTGGCCGCCGTGTCAGCGCAGAGTAGTCATCTAGCCCGTCTCAGATACCGAGACGCGACGCCGTGAGGGACGTCCCGCCACCGCGTGCAGTTATCAGGACAATCTAGGCAGCGACCCGAACTCACATCACCGCTTACCGGCCACTGAGGTCCGCAGCCTCCCTCGCCCACGGGCCGGTAGAGTTTACGGGCAAGAATGGAACGGTCCCGGGTCGTCTAGCCAGGCAGGACGAGAGACTTTGACTCTCTTAACGAAGGTTCGAATCCTTCCCCGGGAGCTGCACCCAGGTTCGGAATCTGGCCCGAGCCCGATCACCGGCATGTCAGGCAACTGTGGTCGCTACCCGGACCCAGCCTTCGATCCGCCGGTAGAGATCGGCGCTCTGCCTGACGCTAACAATCAGGCAGCCGTGGTAGTCGGCACCCACGTTCCTGCGGACTGTCCGCGGATTGTGGCTTTTCAGCCCCGTCCGGTGAAACTGTGCTGAGCCGGCTCCGGTGACGCTCCGCCAGAACTCCTCCGCTGCGGCCACATTTGCGGTCTCGTGGATGTGCACGCGGAACCGCAGTTGCGCGGACTCGACACCGGCCTCGTCGAGAAATCGCAGAAAGAGTTTGATCAGCCCGGGATCGCTGTTGATGAATACGACCTGCTCTGCGCGGCGGTGCGGCTTGCTCTTGGCGCCCTCGCACCAGTACGCGATCGCGCCGGCGATGAGGACCTCCCGCTTGGACAGCGCACCGATCTGATTGGCCGCTGCAGCCCGCACCTCTTCACGCCGAGCCTCACGGGCCGCCCGTTCGGTCTCCCAGTAGAGACGAGATCCCTCGGCCGAGCGCTTGCGGCACTCTTCGTAGCTGAGCCTCTCGGGCTGCGGCATGTCCCTGACCCAAAGTGAGACGGAACTCTTCGAGACGCCCAACGTTGCGGCATCTCCTTGTAGTTGAGACCCGTCGCGCGGAGTTCGCGTGCCCTGGCGTGCAGATCATCCTTGGCCCGGGGGCGGCGAGTCCACTCGGGCGGTGGTTCCCCGCGCAGGGCCTCATTCAATGTCTGGTTGCTGCCGACGCCGAGAATCTCTTTGATCTCCCGGAAGGAGTGCCCGGCCCGGCGTAACGCTATTGCCCGCTCCCGAACCCGCTCGGCTCTTGGGGATGTCCGTGTTTCGCTTCCTAACCCATTGGAATTCATATTCGAATGCTAGCGCCGGGTACCGACAAAACCGGCCTCGCCGGGACATGCGGGCCGAAAGGGTACGGCGGCGGGCCTGGCGGCCTGTGCGGACCTCGCTACGTTCCGCTGAGCAGGGGCTTCACCCCACCCAACCCGCGTCGGCGAGGTGAACCGGACGGTATCCTGCGGGTGTCGGGCGCGTGCACTGATGGACCAGATGAGCGGCGGGATCAGCGCGGGCCATGACGGCGCAACCGGGGAGCGGGATCCCGGCATCCGGGGAGCAGCAACCGAGGAGCACCGCCAAGTGAGTGTGAGCCGTCCGGCTGCGGTCATCATCCTGGCCGCGGGCGAAGGTACGCGGATGAAGTCCGACACGCCCAAGGTGCTGCATCAGATCTGCGGCGAGACCTTGCTCGGGCACGTGCTGGCCACCGGGCGCGAAACGGATCCCGTCCGTCTCATCGTGGTGGTGGGTCATCGCCGCCGCGCGGTCACCGAGTACCTGACCAGCCAGGCCCCGGATGCCCAGGCCGTGGTCCAGCACCGCCAGGGCGGCACCGGCCACGCGGTCCGGACCGTGATCGAGGAGGTCGGGCTGGACCACGGGACGATCGTGGTCACCTACGCGGACGCGCCGCTGCTGCGCGGCGCCACGCTGGCCGCCCTGGTCCGCGAGCACCAGGCCCGGGAGGCCGCGGCCACCGTGCTCACGGCCCGGGTCCCCAACCCCACCGGGTACGGCCGCATCATCCGCGATGACTCCGGCGCCTTCCTGAAAATCACCGAGGAGGCGGACGCGACCCCGGACGAGCGGGCCGTCGATGAGATCAACTCGGGGGTCTACGCCTTCGAGGCACACCTGCTCGGCGACGCGGTCAAGCGGGTGCCCACCGACAACGCCAAGGGCGAGGAATATCTCACCGACGTGATCGCGATCCTCCGGGCCGAGGGTCACCATGTGGCCTCGGTGACCCTGGAGGACCCGGACGAGGTACTGGGCGTGAACGACCGCGCCCAGCTGGCCCGGGCGCGGCAGATCTTCAACGCGCGGCTGCTCAGCACCTGGATGGGCGCGGGCGTCACGGTCGTGGACCCGGCGACGACCTGGATCGATACCAGGGTGAGCCTCGCCCGCGACGTCGAGGTCGGGCCGGGCACCCAGCTTGAGGGCCGCACCGCGGTGGCGGCGGGGGCCCGGGTCGGCCCGGGGGCGCAACTGCGGGACACCACCGTGGGCGAGGGGGCCACCGTCATCCAGTCCGTGTGCCGGGGGGCCGATATCGGCGCGGGCGCGGTGGTGGGGCCGTTCGCCTATCTTCCTCCGGGCAGCAAGGTCGATGCAGGTGGCTCAGCAGAGGGTATGAACAACGCAGGAATCAATGCTGACGGGCAGCTGGCCGCCAGCGATCGGGACCCTGCTCACCAGATCCCTGGCGGGCCGAGTCCCGGCGGACAGAGTTCTGGCGGGCCGGGTGCCGGGGGACGGACCGCCGGGGGACAGGACGCCGCAACGAGTGAGGGAGCTCTGGACGCGTGACCGGCATCACCGCGACCGGCGAGAAGAAGCTGATGCTTTTCTCCGGCCGCGCCCACCCCGAACTGACCAGTGAAATCGCCCGCAACCTCGGCATCGAGCCCACACCGTCCCTGCTGTTCGACTTCGCCAACGGCGAGATCTTCGTTCGCTTCATGGAGTCGGTCCGCGGCAGCGACGCGTTCGTGGTGCAGAGCCACACCGCGCCGATCAATCAGTGGATCATGGAGCAGCTGATCATGGTCGATGCGCTCAAGCGCGCCTCGGCCAAGCGGATCACCGTGGTCGCGCCGTTCTTCGGCTACGCCCGCCAGGACAAGAAGAGCCGCGGCCGCGAGCCAATCTCGGCCCGGCTGATGGCGGACCTGTTCCTGACCGCGGGCGCGGACCGGATCATGGCCGTGGACCTGCACACCGCGCAGATCCAGGGATTCTTCGACGGCCCGGTGGACCACCTCTTTGCGCTGCCGATCCTGGCCGGCTACATCGAGGGCAACCTGGACGTCTCGCAGGTCACGGTCGTGGCCCCGGACGCCGGCCGGGTCCGCGTCTGTGAGCGCTGGACCGACCGGCTCGGCAGCCCGCTGGCCATCATCCACAAGCGCCGCGATCCGGACGTGGCCAACAAGGTGGCGGTCTCCGAGGTGGTCGGGAAGGTGGCCGGCCGGACCTGCATCGTGGTGGACGACATGATCGACACCGGTGCCACCATCATCAAGGCCGCCGACGCGCTGTTCGAGCAGGGCGCGGCCAAGGTCATCGTTACCGCCACGCACGGCGTGCTGTCCGGCAACGCGGTGGACGGGCTGAAGAATTCGCGGATCAGCGAGGTCATCGTGACCAACACGCTGCCGATCCCGCACGACAGCCGGTTCGACAAGCTGACCGTGCTGTCGATCGCGCCGCTGATCGCCCGGGCGATCACCGAGGTGTTCAGTGACGGATCGGTGACCAGCCTCTTCGACGGCCAGAGCTAACCCCGTCCGGATACTGAGCCGGCCCGGACCCCCGAGGAGGTCCGGGCCGCTCTGCCGCCCCCGGGCCGCAGACCGGCGTGGGTCATCCCCCGGACCCATCACCGGCCTGCGGCGTTTTGCGATCCCGAAGGTGACCGCTGTCTTCGCCCCCGCAAGCGACGAAGACGGCGGCCACCAGCTCGGCGCCCGCGTCCGGCTGCGTTGCGTGCCGTTTTCCCTCTGTCCGGGATCGCTGGGTTCCCTGGTCAGGGCTGGCGCACGCATACCAGCCCTGACCAGGGGATTTCGCGGACTGCGCCCCCGTTTGGCGGTCCGCGGTGATCCCGGCCGGCCCCCCGACCTGGTTTCCCCTGCCGGCGACTTGTTCCTGCTTGTCGTGGCTGAGTAAGAGAATGTCAGCAGGCTCTTGCGCCACGATTGATCCGTGATTGAGCCCGGACGTCCGGTACGCCCGGCAACATCACCGCCGGAATCTCCCGCGATGGCCGAATCGGGTTCATCATTGAGTGACGGCTTGGCCAGTGCCGTCACTCACGGTGTCCGGGACGGACGCACCCCAGTGAACGAGGCGCGAGCGATGCGGTTTCGGATACTTGGGCCAGTTGAGGTCCAGGTTGACGGGGGCTGGAG
>DASQRM010000214.1:0-59160 GCA_035642895.1 Streptosporangiaceae bacterium
ATCCTGGCCGACCCGGACCTGACCGCCGGCCGGGCCAGGCAGGTCATCATCGCGGACAAGAACTACTACGGGCACGACTTCGAAACCGCCCTGGCTGATGACCGCATCTGCCTGCTCCGCCCGGCCCGCAAGGGCGAGCCGGAACGGGCGGGCGCCCGGTTCTTCAAGCCGCTGCGCCAGGTCATCGAGTCCATCAACGACACCTTCAAAGGCCAGCTCAACCTGGAACAACACGGCGGTCACACCCCCGCCGGGGTGATGGGCAGGGTCCTGCAGCGCATCCTCGCCCTGACCGCCGCGATCTGGCACAACGACCAGGCCGGACAGCCCGTCAAACGCTCACCCGTGGCGTATGACCACTGCTGCGCCACGAGGCGCAGTGCCGTATCGCCCGCGCAGCGGGCAGAGAAGAGAGGAGTATGTCTCTGGATCTGATGGCTGACCGGAGTCCGAAAGGATGAAAGGGAAAATAGCATGCCAGGAAACCGGTGGCCGTGCCCAGGCGTCTGGGGCGGGGTGCCGGGAGATCCGCGTGATATGGCGAAAGCTAGACTGCCTGAATCCCAGTCTCCAGAAGGTGGAACGTAGCACCTGCCGGAAAGACGCCCGAAACCGGTACCGGCCCCTGCGGCATGGTGTCAGTGGACATGCCGCAATCCTCCGGGGCGCTGGAGCGATGCCCTGTCAGGGCGTTCAAGGAGACGAACGGGACGCCTAAGTCATGCTGACACGTACGGCACTGTGAACGTGGGATCGCCTAAGGAACGCGAGTCCTATGGCGACAGAGCGCCTGTATTAGTCGCAGGGGTAACGGCCTGCCAATCTGGAGACCGGGAAAGCCGGACCACAGGGCGAAGAGGCGCAGGTGACGGACATCAAGGGACCATGAGGTATGCGAAATGCAGGACGCCGTAACGGTACTTGCAGTCCTCCGCGAGCGCGGCAGGAATGGCCTGCCGTGCGATGAGCTATACAGACAGATGTTCAACAAGGATCTGTACCTGCTGGCCTACGGCAACATCTACGCCAACCAGGGCGCGATGACCCCGGGGACCAGCAGTGAGACCGCAGACGGCATGTCTGAGGCGAAGATTGACCAGATCATCGGGCTTATGCGCTCCGAGCGGTACCGGTTCGCCCCGGCCCGCCGGACCTACATCCCGAAAAAGAACGGGAAACTCCGCCCGCTCGGAATGCCAGCATGGCCAGATAAACTGGCCGGGGAAGTAGTGCGCATCCTCCTGGAGGCGTATTACGAGCCCCGGTTCTCTGGCCGGTCGCACGGGTTCCGGAAAGGGCGCGGCTGTCACACCGCGCTTGGCGAGATCCAGCGCACCTGGACCGGGACAGTGTGGTTCATCGAGGGCGACATCTCCGACTGCTTCGGGAAGATCGATCACTCGATCCTCCTGGGAATCCTCTCGGAGAGAATCCTCGATCAGCGGTTTCTGCGGCTTATCCGTAACATGCTCGAAGCCGGGTACCTGGAAGACTGGGAATACCACGACACGCTCAGCGGCACCCCGCAAGGCGGCGGGGTATCCCCGATCCTCAGCAACATCTACCTAGACAAGCTCGACCATTTTATCGAGAACGAGCTTATCCCGCAGCACACGCGCGGAAGCCACCGGAAGGACTACCCGGAATACGGGAGGCTGAAAGACCGGCGGATAAGCGCACGCAAGAAAGGCGACCGGGCGCAGGCCCGCGAGCTGATCAAGCAGATGCGCAAGATTCCCGCGAAAGACCCGATGGACCCCGGATACCGCAGGCTGTTTTACTGCCGCTATGCGGATGATCATATTCTCGGGTTCATCGGGCCGGAGGCCGAGGCCGAGAAGATCAAGGCAAGGCTGGCACGGTTCCTGCGAGAGACCCTCCGGCTGGAACTGAACCCTGCCAAGACCCTGATCACCCACGCCCGCACCCAGCGGGCGAGGTTCCCCGGTTACCACGTCACCGTCCAGTACTCCAGCACGAAGATCACCGGGGGCCGCCGTGCGGTCAACGCGACGATCGCGCGGCAAGTGCCCCCAGACGTGATAACGGCCAAATGCGCCCCCTACCGCCGCCGGGGCAAACCCTGGCAGCGGCCCCGGCTGCAGAACCTGGACGACTACGACATCGTGCGGGTCTACGGAGCCGAGTACCGGGGCATCGTGAACTACTACCAGCTCGCCCAGGACGTCTGGAAGCTCGGCAGGCTGCGCTGGAACGCGCTCACGTCGATGCTGAAGACCCTGGCCGCCAAGCACCAGTCCACCGTCACGGCGATGGCCGCCCGCCACAAGGCGGCGGTCGCCACCCCTGACGGGCCACGGACCTGCTTCGAGGCCAGGAAGACACGCGAGGGCAGGCTAGACCTGGTAGCACGATTCAGCGAGATACAGCTCAGGCGCGACAGGCGCGCGGTCATCCGTGACCCCACCCCGGTCCCGGCACCCGCCCCCCGCAAGGAGCTGATCCACCGGCTCCGCGCACGGCGGTGCGAGCTATGCGAGCACGGCACCACGGTGGCAGTCCACCAGGTCGCCAGGCTCACAGAACTCGGCACGCCAGGACCAGGCCAGCCAGCGTGGGCAGCCCTCATGGCACGAATGCGGCGCAAGACGCTCATCGTCTGCACCGACTGCCATGACCACATCCACGCCACCCCAGTCACGCACGCGGCATAGTCACTGGAGAGCCGGGTGCACCGAAAGATGCCAGCCCGGTTCGGCGGGAGGCTGCGCGGAAAAGGCCCAGACCACGCAAAACGGTCCTGGAACCTCGCCGCGCAGCCCACCCAGTACCTTCGCATAGGTCATCGAGCCCGAGTTATCCGCTTGGTTGTCGGTTCGATGACTAGAACTATCCGGTCCGGCCCGCGCCGCTCCCGCGCGCTGGCCGTGTCCATTCCGGGGTCGCTCGTTCGAAGCACTAGTGAGATCGGCCCGCTGAGGAGGCCGCGCGAACCACGGAGAACCATCATGTACACCACTACCTCACGCGACGGCACCACCATCGCCTACGACCGCGAAGGCGACGGCGACCCCCTGGTCCTGGTCCCCGGCGCGTTCAGTTACCGCCGCTATCCCGGCCAGGTCAAGCTCGCTGGGCTCCTGGCGGCGCGCTTCACCGTCTACAGCTACGACCGCCGGGGCCGCGGCGACAGCGGCGACACCAAGCCGTATGCCGTCGAGCGCGAGATCGAGGATCTCGCCGCGGTGATCGACGCGGCCGGCGGGCACGTGCACGTCTGGGGCCTTTCCTCTGGCGCGGTCCTGGCCCTGGAGGCGGCCGCGGCCGGGTTGCCCATTCGCCGACTGGCCGTGCACGAGCCACCGTTCGTGGTCGACCCCGTCGACCGGCGGCCGCCGGCCGACCTCCTCCAGCGGGTCACCACTCTGGTCGACACCGGCCAGCGCGGCGCTGCGGTCCGCTACTTCATGGTAGACGGCATGGGCGCGCCCGCCTTCGTCCCCACGATGCTGCGCCTGATGCCGAAGGCATGGAAGGCGCTCACGGCCGTCGCGCACACCCTGCCGTATGACACCGCGATCACGCGCGGCTACCAGGAGGGACGCCCGCTGCCGGCCGGCCAGTGGGCGTCAGTCACCATGCCGACGCTCGTCATGTGCGGCGCAAGCAAGGAGACCCCGGGCTTCTTCGTTCATGCTGCGCAGGCTGTCGCCGCCGCGCTTCCCGACGCCCACCTCATGCAACGCCGCGGCCTCGGCCACACCAAGGCACTCAACGCCCCGGTGATCGCCGACACCCTCACCGAATTCCTCACCGGCCCGAACAACGCCACACGGACAGCAGACCACCATGCCTGAGCGCGTCACAGGCCCAGCGTTCTACTTCCCGTCCATCGAGAAGAAGTACGGCCAGCCCATCAGCTACTGGCTCGACCTCATCGGCTCCAGCGAGCTGACCAAGCACAAGGAGCTCGTCGACTGGCTCAAGGCCGACTATGGCATCGGCCACGGCCACGCGACCGCCCTCGTCGGGTACGCCCTCGCCCAGCGCGCTGGGAGCGAGGGCCTACACGCTGGCCCGCACCCGGAAGGGACTGATTCGGCATGAGGAAGATCATCGCCGGGATATTCATCACGCTCGACGGCGTAGTGGAAGCGCCGGAGAAGTGGAACCCGCCGTACTACGACGACGAGCTAAACCAGGCCGTAATGCCCCGGATCGCGAGCGCCGGGGCCCACCTGTACGGGCGGCGGTCCTACGAACTGTTCCGCGGCGTATTCACCGGTCCGGCGGCCCCGCCGCACGCGCCGCTGATGACGAACACCCCCAAGATCGTCGTCTCCAGCACCCTGGACAACGCTGACTGGGGGCCAACCACGGTGATCAGCGGCGACGTTAGCGCCACCCTGGCCAGGCTCAAGGAGCAGCCGGGCAGGGACATCACGGTCGGGGCGAGCGGCACCCTCGTGCGGTTCCTGCTGCGCGAGCGCCTGCTTGATGAGCTCCAACTGTTCGTCCACCCGGTGATCGTCGACTCGGGCGCGCGGCTGTTCGAGGGCTACGGCGAAAGCCTGCCCCTCACGCTCGCTCACTGCCATGCCCACGGCAACGGCGTCGTCGCGCTGCGCTACACGCTGGCAGCATGACTCAGGCGATGGGCAACAGCGAGGCCGGGCGACAGGCCCGGATGATCAGCAAAGGCAGCCGCTACGATCTCGTCCTAGGCGGACATGGCGGCGGGATTAATTTCGGAGGTCTCGTTATGCGGTTCCTGATGACGGTCAACGGTGGCGGCCGAGCGCCAGACGAGCAGATGTACGCCAACATGGGGCGGTTCGTCGAGGAAATGACCCGGGCCGGCGTGCTCCTGGCGACCGGCGGCCTGGACCGCGGCACGCACGTCACCGCCGCCGACGGGAACATCACGCTGACCGACGGGCCGTTCACCGAGTCCAAAGAGGTGATCGTCAGCTTCGCGCTGATCGAGGCGCGCTCCGAAGACGAGGCGGTTGAACTGGCCAGGCGGTTCTGGAAGATAGTTGGCGACGGCGAGGGCGACATCCGCCAGGTGTTCGGCCCCGAGGGCTGATGACCGCCGGCGCATGACCACGGACAGTGCGGCGGCGCACAGCACGATCGACGCGGTGTGGCGGATCGAGTCCGCCCGCATCATCGCCGGCCTCGCGAGGCTCGTACGGGATGTCGGGCTCGCGGAGGAACTAGCGCAGGATGCCCTCGTCGCCGCGCTGGAGCAGTGGCCAGTCGAGGGCATCCCCGCCCGGCCCGGTGCGTGGCTCATGCTGACAGCCAAGCACCGGGCCATCGACCGCATCCGCCGCGACGAACGGCTCGCCAGCAAGCTCAGCCTGCTCGGCCGCGAGATGGAGACCACGCGGCAGGATGCTTCCGCGGAGTTCGACGCCGTCCTTGACGATGTTGACGATGAGCGGATAGACGACGACCTGCTGCGGCTGATGTTCATCTCCTGCCATCCGGTGCTGTCCACCGAGGCGCGGGTTGCCCTCACGCTGCGCCTGCTCGGCGGCCTGACCACCGAGGAGATCGCGCGCGGGCTCCTCGCCGCTGAGCCCACGATCGCGAAGCGGATCACGCGGGCTAAGCGCACGCTGGCCAGCAACGAGGTCCCCTTCGAGGTGCCGTCGCCCGCGGCCCGGCCGGCCCGGCTAGCGTCGGTGCTCGAGGTTCTCTACCTGATCTTCAACGAGGGATACTCGGCGATGGCCGGGGACGACTGGATGCGGCCCTCGCTGTGTTACGAGGCACTGCGGCTCGGCCGGGTGCTGGCCGGGCTGATGCCGGACGAGCCTGAGGTGCACGGCCTCGTCGCTCTGATGGAGATCCAGGCGTCGCGCATCCCGGCCCGGCTCGATCCGGCCGGCCGGCCGGTCCCGCTCCCCGAGCAGAACCGCGGCCGCTGGGACCACCTGCTGATCAGGCGCGGCTTCACCGCCCTGCTGCGGGCGCAGCAAATGGGGCAGCCGCCCGGCCCGTACATACTGCAGGCGGCGATCGCGACGTGCCACGCGCGGGCCCGCACGGCAGCCGAGACGGACTGGCGGCAGATAGCGATGCTGTACGAGGCTCTCGCCACACTGACGCCATCCCCTGTGGTGGAGCTGAACCGGGCGGTCGCGGTGGCGATGGCGGGCGACACCGAGCAGGGACTGCGGATCGTCGATGGGCTAGCGGCTGAGCCCGCGCTCGCCGACTACCACCACCTGCCGAGCGTCCGCGGCGACCTGCTGGCCAGGCTCGGCCGTCACGGCGAGGCCGCCGGCGAGTTCCGCCGGGCAGCGGCCCTCACCAGGAACGGCCCCGAACGAACCGTGCTCCTGCGGCGGGCCGACGACTGCGACGCGGGCGGTTAACCCGCCGCTAACGTCCGGCCTGCTCGCCCTCCGACATTGAGAACTTACGCCCCAAACCAGCCTGTAGGTTCCCAGTTTCCGTGTCATCTGGCGCTGTCGTGACCTGCGACGACGTTCGATGTCTCGGTGAATGTCATCGCGCGTTGTCCCACGACCGTGTCATGTCAATCAGTCTTGCCGGCCCTTTAGGTGAATAGCCACGCCAAGCGGAGGGACACTGGATCCCGGTTTCCGGCACGCGGTACCCGGCTGGAAGCGGGGATGTTAGGCGAGTAGTTCGCGATCGCGAAGGTTCGCGAGTATGAAGCCTGTCGTTTCCTCGAGTCCAAGCGGAGGCACGGCGATGGTGGTGGCCTGGTGCTCAGCCGCTAGGTCCGCATACCCACAGTGAGCTGCGGGTTGACCGTCGGCAGCTGGTCGGCGATCAGCCCGTAAGCGGCGAACGGCTCAGGAGGCACCCCATCGAAGGGATGCATCAGCAAGAAGACGCGACGAGAACAGTTAGCGCGCCTCATGCATAGGGCACAGGCGCCTGACCAGTGGTTTCGCGTCTGGCCAAGGTGCCGAAGATCGGGTTTATCAGGGATTGTTCTCGGGACCTACTCAGCGCGGTGCCGCTGCCCTATGCAGCGTGGCGCGACACGTGCGGCCCTTGCGCTGCGGTTTCGCGACAGAGGACTGCGGAGCTGAGGCACTGCATGGGGCATGCCCCGTGCAGCCCTATGCAGCTGCACTGCTCAGCTCTACCCCGTGGCCGGCCGGTTGCATGGAGTTGACCTGGCGTAGCCGCATTTTGGCGTCGGAGGTGAGGTCCCTGACTCAGTTGTCAGGAAGTGCGCCGGGTTCGGCGCCAGCGAGGGCAGCTGCAATCCGGTCAAGGTGACGCGCCCAGACTTGCCGATAGAAGGCGGCATCCTCCGCACTCAGGCCGGACAACTGGACCTTCACATTTGTGCCGTCACTCGTCGGGGTGAGCGTGATCTCAACTAATGCAGGTGTCGGCGTCGCTTTGTCGGTTCCATCCAATCACTAGGCGGTGCGGGGGATCGACTTCTATGTAGCGGCCGGCGATCACCGTCCCGTCGAGGTCAAGGTGGAACGCGTCCCCGGCCGAGGAGCCGTCATGAAATTTCGTCGGCCTTGACCAGACCGGCCCATGTCCAAGAGGCACAGGCAGTCAGGGTCGGCAAGATGAGCTCACAGAATGCCAGCCCGGAGCAACCCACCGGGCGCAACCAGGTGTCCGGCACCCATAAATGGCAGCGGGTCAGGAAGCGCATCGTGCTCACGCAACTGCTTTATCCAAAAGCCGTGAGCCGACCTCGGCGATGGCTGTGAATGAATCCGGCTTGGGCTCATCTGCCGATGGTGAGAGCGAGGAGGGTATCGACCGCAGTTTCGAACGGGCGGGTACTCCGTTGCACCTGGGCGAGCAGAAGCCCTCCTTGGAGCGTGGCGAGCAGAGTAGTGGCGAGGTCGTCCGGGTCGATGTCGGACGGGAGCTTCCCGTCGGCATGTAGGGATCGCAGTCCATCGCTGATGGCGGCTGCCCACTGATCGAACCCGGCCGCGATGAGCGCTCGGGCCTCAGGGTCATTCTCGGCCAGTTGACCACCAAACGAACCAAGTGGGCAGCCCCCCTTTGCTTTGGTGCGCCTCGCCCCAGTGATCACCATGTTCCGCCAGGCTTCGACTCCGTTCGCGCTGCCGAGCGCGCGCCGGTGGTTCTTGACGATGGTGTCGGCTTGGTAGTCGATGACCGCCTGCACGAGTTCGTTCTTGTCGGGGAAGTAGTGGTACATCTGCGAGCCGCTGACTTCCGCCGCCTCCTTGACGTCTTCCAAGGTGGTGCCCGCCACCCCGCGCTCATGGATCAGGACGGCGGCCTCCTCCACTATTCGTGCCCGGGTGCGCGCTCCCTTGGCGGTGAGCCTCGGCCGGTCACTCGTTTCGTTGGCCATGCACCAATGTTAGCAGGATTTTGAGTTTGACAACCCAGTGCCGAACTGTCAGAGTGAGTCGCACAACCCATTTTACAGCGGGAGGACGACACATCACATGACTGACCTAAAGGGCAAGACAGCACTGGTAACGGGCTCGACGAGCGGGATCGGCAAGGCTACGGCCATCGCCTTGGCCGCCCGCGGCGCTCACGTACTGGTAGTGGGACGCAACGAGCAACGAGCCAAAGACGTGGTCGCCGAGATCGAAGGCAGCGGAGGCAGCGCAACGTCCCGGCTCACCACGTTGAGCGACCTCGAATCGGCCCGGGAGCTGGTCGAGTGGGCCACTGAGGCAGGCGACGGTCACGTCGATATCCTCATCAACAACGCTGGCGTCGCCTTGCTCGGACCAAGCAACGCAGCCACCGAAGCAGAGTTCGACGAGACCTTTGCCCTGAACGTCAAGGTTCCGTTCTTCCTCGTCGCGTCACTGGCGCCAGCTATGGCCGAACGCGGATGGGGTTCGATCGTCAACGTCTCCACGATGGTCGCCAGCTTCGGACAGGCCGGCATGGCCATGTATGGCGCCAGCCGAGCGGCTCTCGAACTGTTGACCAAGGCCTGGGCCGCCGAATACGGCCCGAGTGGTGTCCGGGTCAACGCCGTTGCCCCCGGCCCGACGCGCACCCGCATGATGGAAGCAGTCCCCGACGAGATGGTGAATCAGCTCGCAGCACTAGCACCAGCAGGTCGCGTAGCTCAGCCCGAGGAACTTGCTGCGGCGATCGTCTTCCTCGCAAGTGATGATGCCAGCTTCGTCCACGGCGTCACTCTTGCGGTCGATGGGGGCCGAGTAGCGACGTAACGTCTGTCGGGGAGCCTCCGGGCCCGACCCCAAGTCACCGTGACGTTCCGGAGTGGCTGGCAATGGGCGAGTGTAGAGGACCTCGCCGTTCTGGCCGGTCCCGACGATCCTCGGCCGTGGCTCAGCCATGCTGACCTGCCGTCCCTGCTTCGGGCCATCTTCATCGCCGCCGGTGGTCAGCACGACGACTGGGACGAATTCGATGCCGTCATGGTCCGAGAGCGCCGACTCGCAGTGCTCGTCGACCCGCTACGGGTCTATAGCAACCCAGGAGCACCGGCGGACGCAACCCGCCAAGAGCTGTCCAGCCTGACTAGGCCCACAGAAGATGAGAGGGAATCACGATGAGCACACTCCCAGGAAAGACCGTGCTGATCACGGGCGCCAACGCCGGGATCGGCAAGGACGTGGCCCGGCAACTGGCACTACGTCCCGACATGGCCCGCATCTACCTGGCGTGCCGGAACAAAGACCGGGCGACAACGGCCAAGGCCGAGCTCGAAGCGAAGACCGGCCGGCCCATCTTCGACATCATTCTCATGGACGTCGCCGATCCGGGCTCGGTCCGCGACGGCCTTGAGGCCATCAACGGATCGCTCGACGCGCTGGTCATGAACGCCGGTACAGTCGGCGGCAAGACGCCCATGGACTTGACCGCCGACGGGGTCACCACTGTGTTCGCGTCGAACGTACTTGGCCACGCCGTCCTCCTCGAGGCGCTCCTGACCGAGGACCGACTTGGCGAGGTGGCGGTCTTCGCCGGAAGTGAAGCAGCCAGGGGAGTCCCGAAGCTGCGGATGAAACGGCCATCGTTCGTCTCAACCTCCGCCGACGAGCTCGCCACCGTCATCGACGGCAGCTATTTCGCCGACCGAAAAACTGACCGCACCCTAGCCTTCGGGCAGGTCAAGTACATCGGGGCCCTCTGGATGGCCTACCTGGCCCGCCAATACCCCGACCGCCGATTCATCACCGTGAGCCCCGGCAACACCTCCGGCACCCAAGCCCCCAACGACCTTGCGCTACCGCTGCGTGTAGCGGCCAAGTACGTCATGCCCGCCCTGGGGATCTCCCACAAACTTGAGGTGGGTGCGAGGCGACTGGTCGACGGCGTCACCGACCCGACCCTGTCTAGCGGGGTGTTCTACGCCAGCGCGGCCAACACGACCACCGGTCCCCTGGTCGACCAAGCGGACATCTTCCCCGACCTGGCCAACCCGTCATTTCAGGACCACGCCAACGAGGCCATCCACCGCTTTATCACCTAAAGACATTCGAGTAAAACCTTGGATGGGTATTAGCGTCCGGCGAGTGTGTTCGACGCGGCGGCTGCCGCCGGACTGGGTTGCCCACATTCGGCGCAGCAGTGTCCCTCGCTCGCGGCAAGCCGCAGGTGATCGTCGTCAGCTCTCTGTCCGTCGCCGGCACCTTCCAAGGTAGCCATCGTTGAACGCCATCACACGCAGAGGGTCATCAAGTCCAATTACGACTAGGCCGCCAGCCACACCGACCCCCACCTGGGCAACATAGTCTGGCGCCGAGAGAACGCGGTCCTCGCCCTCGGCCAGCGCGGCACGCCTCGCCCAGCTCATCTTCGCGCGAACCTGACCGCCGGGCCGCAGGCCAACGGGCCTGCCGGGGGCCGGGCACTGGCAGTGCCCTGCCCCAGCCCCGGCAGGCCCTATGCGAGCATCTTGTGGAGCGCCACGGCGACAGCCGACGCGGCGATGACGGCCTCGTCAATGCCACCAGCGGCGAAGCAGGCGATGCCGACGGCGCCCGTCACCAGCACGATGAGCGCCCGCCGCAGTGGGAGCTGTGATCACGTCGGAGGAGACCATCCACGGCTGAACTGCGGGTTTGCGTCGCGGCGAGCGGATAATGCTGCCAGTGATGACCGCGACGAAGCTGAGGTCGCAGGTAGCCATCCCTTAGTGTCTGGCGAAGGCGCTTCTCCACGTACTGTCGTCGAGCTGCCCGCACTGGTCGGCCCGATTGATGGCCGTGCGTAGGTAGGTGGTAGCGCGGTGCCACCAACTCCGGTGGGTGTGCAGTCCGAGAGCGAGATGCAATGTCCCCTCGGGTGGGTCCTGCGGGGACCGTGGCAGCTCGATGACTTGGTAGGCGCGGACGCTGCGGGCGTTGACGGATTTCAGCCGGGCCAGGGCTTCGGCGCGCTGGGAGTCTCGCTCGGCATCTCCGTGGATGGGGGACAACAGGTGCGGCGAGATGTGCGGCCGGAGGACCTCGTGGGCGATGGGCAGAGTGGTCAGCGCAATGTTGCCGAGGTCCTTTCCTTGCTCAGGCGGGATAACGAGGAAGGTCAGCGTAACGGGGACGAGGAGAGACTGGAATAGCGGAAAGCGCACCCGGAACTCTTCAACCGTCCGGACCAGCGACTTGGCTCTCCACAGGGTGCCGGGTAGCTCGGAGACCGCAGCAGCGACAGGTCGACCGCATCGGTGTCTAGAGGCGGAGGCGTCGGCCGGAGCTTCTTGGGCGCCATCTTGGCCTCGTGATCGGCCTTGTATTTCGCGAGAACCTCGACCGAGTAGATGCGCGGGTTGTTATCAACGACCCGATGATGCTCGCCGCAGAGCAGCAGCAGATTCTCCACCGCGTCGATGTCGTCCGACAACGGCGCAGCTTTCGACCTCGGCCCCTGGCGGCCGACGCCCACGATGTGCGCGCGCTGCGCGAGAGTTCACGGGCTGCTCTCCGGGTGCGACCTGATCCGTGACCGCGTTCGTGCACTTGGGGAAAGCACACTGGTTGCCGGAGAGGGCAAATAGGCGGTTCGTGACCGGGTCCGGAATGCTCTTCGGGTGCTAGACCCCACGGGACCACCCGTCATGTCCCATTGCTGCTACTTGCCGCCGAAATCGAAAAGTCAGCCGTCGACTCATGCTAATCACCTCCACGTCATTAGATGACACCGCTGGGTAATCACATGACATTCAGGTGACATCGAAATTGGGAATATGACACGGAAACTGGTAACCTACACAGCCACGTAGGGTCTCGGTTCGCGTGACATGTTGATCTTGTGTGACCTGCGAGTTCTCGGTTGTCTCACGGCGACGTCACCAAGATCAGTCTCACGCACGTGTCATTTCTGATCAACCCACGGCCAACACCCGGGCCCGCTGCCTCTTAACGCCGGATCTCCGCGTTGGTCCTCAAGCCCCGCGTCCTGCGGCGACCCTAGTCTGAGAGGCGTGACAGAGATGCTTTACGGGCTCGGCGCCGCCGAGCGAGCGCGTATCGCTGCGCTGCGCGGGCAGGGACGCTTCTTCTGGCTTGACGTCTCGCTCAGCGAGACGAGCCCTGCCGATCTCGCCGATGCCCTGCGGATTCCGGAGCGGGTTCTCCGGCTGCCCGGTTCTGGCCACGCTCCCACGCTCCGGACGTTCCACGCCGATGGAGAGTCTGTCGTCTTCACGCTCCGCTGCTATGTTGAGTCGGAGACGCTGGCCGACGAGGCCGCGTACCGCTTGCGGCCTCTCCAAACCCACGTCCTGGTCACCGGCGACTACCTGCTGACGCTGCACGATGAGCGGGTCTCGTTGCCTGCGCTCCTCGCTCCCGACCTGCCGGAGGGACGGGGCCAGGGATACGCCGTCTACTCGGTGCTCGACGCGATGCTCGGGACCACCTCGGACGCCCTCGAGGAGGTTGAGGTGGGCCTGGACACCGTCGGCTCGGCGTGTGCCGAGGGGGGCGGCGGGCGCGCGGTGCGGGGGCAGCTGCGGGAGGTCGGCCCGAGGATCGCGACGATGAGGCGCTGGGTCAGTGCCGAGCGGGCCGTCTTGGCCCGGACCGGCGTGGAGATCGCGGCTCTCCGTTGCTTCGGCACAGAGGACGAGGCGCTTTTCGACCGCCTATACGAGCAGGCCAACCGCTTGCTGGCCTCGATCGACGCCGACGCGGACGCGATGGGGACGCTGCTGGATCTGCAGCTGAACGAGCGGTCCTATCTCGTGAGCGTCCTGGCGACGATCTACCTACCGCTCACATTCATCACAGGATTCTTCGGCATGAACTTCGGGTGGTTGACCGATCATATCCGCACCCAGATCGCCTTCTGGCTGCTCGGGTTCATGGTTCCCCTCGTGACAGCAGTGTTGTGCTGGCGCTTCGGGGTGCGCCTCATGAACGGCGACCTCAGGCAGAGACGCCGCTGAGTGCTTGCATGGCGTCGGCCTTCGATCCGGCGCTGAGCCTCGCCTTCGACGGCGAGCAGCCCGCGACAGCGCCCGCCAAGCCGCGGCCCGCCGGGGTGCGCAGCACATACACCTGTTCATCGCCTGGCGAAGTCCAGCCCTCGGTGCCCCAGCCCCGGCGGCGGCCCCGCGGCTTCCTATTCGCGGCCGATACGGCGTTCGGGTTTCTGAAACGGCTACGGCGTCTCGGCGACGTCTTAGCCAAATGGCCAATTAGTCAGACCGTGGCCAAGATCATTGAGATTTGGCCAAGACCATTGGGACCCTACAGTAGTCACAGCTGTAGAGTCCCAGGCCGCGTGTCATGTGGATTTTGTGTGACCTGCGGGTTCTCGGTTGTCTCACGACGCTTGCACCAAGATCAGTCTCAAACTCGTGGCATTTCCATATCGGCCGCGTCCTCCACGTCGTCGGTGCCGCGCAGAGCGCTCAACTCCTCGTCCTGGATACACCGTTCGGATGCGGCGCGTCGCGCTAGCCAGCCGCTTCGAGGAGCACGCTGCCTGCATTTGTCCCGTAACCCGCGCGGCGCGGCGCGCAATTGCCCGAAATACCCAGGACAGCCCCCGGGAACCGCCACCGCGAGCCGGCCGGTGCTGTGACGTACCGTGACAACGACCCGCCCGTCCCGCCGGTCACGCTACGTAGTGATCACCAGCGGCCCCGCCCAGGCAGGCCCGCACTGAATCAGCAGGTCACGCGACTCCAACGTAACCGTCGAATGAGATGGCGAAGCAAATCTTCGCGCTGGCTGGCTTGTTCAGGTAGAAATGCGATCCGTTGACGTAGTTATCCGGCGGCCCGAGATAACCTTTCCAGTGATAGTCATAGAACCACGCTTCACCAGAAGGGCATCCGTTGGTTCCCCAATCCATGTTGGTTCCGAATCCTTGGTTGCCTGAGGCAGTTCCGCACGCATCCAGGGACACGTCAGCGAGACCTGAATCGTTAGACGCGTCTCCGATACATCTCCCGGCCCAGCTGCCGCTGCCGACGTAGGCGAGTTCGTAGTAGCCGGTGGCTTGGTTATCGAGTAGAACAAAGTCTGCATGACCATCACGTGTCTCTGGCCCGCCCGAGTAAGCGTTCACGTACGGGCCGCCGCCCCATGCATTCAGGCACGCGTAGCCGCCATTGTAATAGCACAATTCTTGATACTGGAGGATCGCCGGCCCAACCGCTGCGAGACAGGCGGCTCCTGCCGCCACGATACCTACAAGGGTAGCCTTGAGGCCGCCGGTGCAGACGCCCACTGCCGCGAACCTGACGGCCTCGCTCCCGCCTGAGGCGAATGCTGCCGTATTGCAGATCCCGGAACGGATAGTGGTGACTGTATAGCCAAAATTCTTGAGCGTGTCGGTGCAATCCCCGCCGAGTCTCCTCAGGATGCTGGGCGGCAGTGTATTGCGCACGGCGGCGGACGGCGGCGCGGCTGAGCTGCCCCGTCCGGGCATACCGTATACGGAGGAATGCGATGACGCGTTCGTGCCTGCCGGAGATGCCGCAGCGGCGCCTGGGTGCGGTGCAGCGGCATGCGCCGGCGCGGTAGCTACGAGGGCCAGGGCGAGAAGACCTGCCACCGCCGACGCTGCAACCAGGCGCGAGAGACGTGCACTGCTTCCATGCGGCGAGTTACTGAGTTTTCTCTTGTAGCGCATCTGCGTTGCCTCCACACCGTAGGGAAGGGATGGAATGAACCGCCCTTAATAGACCCCCAGTCCGGACGCTACTGTCACGGGAGTTATTGTCAAGACTCAGACCATCATCATTTTTGTAGGGTCTCATCTCACGTGACATGTTGATCTTCTGTGACCTGCGGGTTCTCGGTTGTCTCACGGCCATGTAACCAAGATCAGTCTCAAACTCGTGGCATTTTCTTTGGCTTCAGCACGCCCTGCTCGCGCAGATAGCCACAGACACCCGCAGCGGAACACTCGGCATCCTCACGGTGTCGGCGCCCGGCAACGGCGACGGGCCCGCTGTGATCGATTCCCGCGCGGGCACGAAGGTCCTCGCCGATCCCGCACTTGAGCTCTACCAGCCGCTATGGCAGGAGGCACTCGTCGGGGACGAGTTGACGCCGACCCGGGGCTGCTCCGTCCCCACATTCCATGGCTCGGCGGCAGACCTGGCGGCCGTAGCAGCATGCCTAGTCAATCTCGTCGCCCTTCACCTGACAGCCCCGGCATCCGGAACCCACCTCATCGCGCTTCCGCATGCTCCCGGAGCGGGCCCACATCACCACTTCATCAAGGCGTAAGACCCGGGCGCAGAGACCTTGCCGCACGGGCCGACCGGATTTGTGCAGGCACCCCCGGTGAGCACAGCCAGCCCGCCGCCTGGTCGTGCGCAGGACGGCGGCCAAGCAATGCCCGTCCGAGCGCCCCGTTAGGCGGCGGTCAGGCCGACCCTTAGCGGACGACGGCGCGGTCCCAGGCTACCCGGGGTGAGCAGAATTCATCGGCATGAGGAACGTTCGGTGTCACCGGACAACCAGCCCAAAGTCCCCGGACCAAACTCGGTGAGACGGGACATGTCTCAAACAATTTGCACAAGTGCAGCCGAGGTGCAGCGGTCCGTGAGAAAGTGCAGCCGAAAATGAGACCCTACAAATCAGCCAGCATCAGCCCGGAGCCATGTCGACGAACCGGCTGTAGTGCCCCTGGAAAGCGACAGTCACGGTAGCGGTCGGCCCGTTACGGTGCTTGGCCACGATCAGGTCCGCCTCGCCGGCCCGGGGGGACTCTCGCTCGTACGCGTCCTCCCGGTGCAGCAGGATGACCATGTCCGAGTCTTGCTCGATGCTGTTGTGCAGGCTGATCCCGTTGGCTACGAAGTTGTGCGTGCCAGGGACAGTCGCGTCGTAGACGGGCTGCTCGCCGAGGCTCTGCACGGACGCGACCTCGTCCCAGAAGACATCGTTGGTGGCCACCAGCTCAAGGTCCGCGTCATCAAGGATCGTGGCTACCTGAGAGAGCGGCTGCGGTGCTGGCGCGGCCTTCAGGAGGGTGCCTCGCCCGAACCCCACACGTGCCGCTCCGTAGTCAGACCCGCTGTCCCCGAAGGTACGGATGGCCAGTTCCGTATCACGGAACCGGGAAGGGTCGCCCTCCATGGCACCACGCAGGCGATCCCAGATCTCGCCGGAAACGTTCGCCACGGCCGGGGCATCCCTGACCTCCGTGAGTTTGTGCCGCGCCAGCTCGGCGATGCGCTCACCCGCGCCGGGAACCTCGAGTCCGTCCAGGAACCGCATCTGGTCCTCGGGACTGTCCACGATCAGCCGGTAGCAGCGACGGGTCCGGCCACCGCGAACTTGAGCGATCCGCGTCATCACGTTGAACCGCAACAACAGCCGGGCGAGGTCGTCAATCAGCCGACGGTTCTGGGAGACGTAGTAAATACACGACTCGCCGTCCACATCCCAGGAGATACATCCAGCGCTACTCCAGAGATGACGCATGAACAGCGCAATCTGGGTCCGCGGAGCGGAGAAGAAAGCAGCAGGAACGGAGTTCCCGTCGGGTTCATCGCGGAGCCGGCGAACGAGCGCGATGATGTCCGCTTCCGGCATCGACTGCAGGTCGATCGGTCCCGGTGTGTGCCGGGGTACGGCGACCCGGGATCCGGTCTGGAGGGCGCCCAGCGGCTGCCAGCCTTGGTAGGTGAGGAACGGGTGGTTGGCGGTAGCCTCCACCTCGCGGCCGGAGCGCAGACGGACCCGGAATACCTTCTTGACCCCGCTGGGGAAGGCATGGGTCATGGTCCGCGGGATCAGCCGCAACCTCTCGTCGAGCGACCAGACGGCGACATCGCGCTCCCCGCTAGCCACCAGCTCCCCCAGCGTGACCTCGGCCCCGGTGTCAGCACGCAGGATCCGGGTGCCAGCCGTTAGGCAACCGCTCTCGCGCAGGTCAGACAGGAGAGGCTTCTTGTCGTTGCGCTGTTCCGGGCCGCGATTCAGCTGGGAGAGCGCGACCACCGGAACGTCGATCTCCTTGGCCAGCAGCTTGAGCGACCGGGACATCTCCGACACTTCCTGCTGCCGGTTCTCGACCCGCTTGGGGGAGCTCATCAGCTGCAGATAGTCGATGATCACCAGCTTGAGGCCCTGGCGCTGCTTCAGTCGCCGGCACTTGGCCCGGATCTCCATCATCGACATGTTGGGTGAGTCGTCGATGTAGAGCGGCGCGTCTACCACTTCGCTCATCCGCCGGGCCAGCGTGGCCCAGTCCTCTTCGCCCATCTGCCCGGTCCGCATGCTGTGCAGGGACACCCGCGACTCCGCGGACAGCAACCGCATGGTGATCTCGTTGCGGCTCATTTCCAGGCTGAAGATCACCGTGGGCAGGTCGTGCTTGATGGCCGCCGAGCGGGCCAGGTCCAGGGCCAGCGTGGAGTTGTGCGTGGGAACCATGCTGCGGCCGGCCAGGTACAAATGATCCGGGCTGTCCACCTGAACGCAACGTACCGGTATCGAAGGCACGGGACGCACATCCACGATGTACCGGCCAGCCTGCTCGCGGCCCCAGTCGTGGCGTGCCGCGAGCGCCTTCCGGGGTAGGCGGGACAGCGGCAGGGACGCGGGGACGATGACTTCCCAGGACTCCCGGCTCGGCCGCCCGGCCCGGATGCGCGGAGCTCGGTGCCTCACTTGCGCGACGCAGCCCAGGCTGGCAACCAACTCGGCAAAATCCTCGATCAAGCGCTTACTGGAGTTGGTAAAGCGATAAGCACCGTGGTTATCGACGCTGCCGTCCGAATCGATCATGCCTTGTACCAGCGCGAGTCGCTGGGACGACGAGCCGCGCAGGTAGGAAGCTGGAACGTGCTTGCCGTCCGCTAGGCCAAGCGAACGCCAGAGGCCACGGATGCCTCTCACGTAGAAATGTCCAGGATCTGTGTAGGCGGCAACGCTGCAGCCGAGTGCGCTGAACTCCTCTAGAAGCCACGAGCGGTCATCGGGATGGCAAGCTACCCGGCCAGTTCCCGCAGTGTCGCCGTCACCCAAGAGATAGCCAAGGATGTAAGGCTCCAAAGCCAGATCGGCTTCGGGCAGGAGAAGTGGCCTCGTTACCGGTATTGCGTGGTTCTTCTGCCCGCGAACCCGAAGGCTTGAAGCAATCTCCTGGGTCGTCCGAGGTATGGCTTGCACGCCGCCCGTGAAATCTGGGGCGCGGTTCCACTGCTGCTCGATGGCTGTGGCAGTGCGCCCGAGGATCGTTCCGACCTGCGCGGATGACATTCCTGCCCCGCGCAGGCTGTGCATCTGCGCCCGCTCGCCAGGACCGTATCTGTGACGAGACACCTCAGATGACGTCCACGACGGCCAGTTGTCCGGGTAGCTCGGCGCGCCAGCTTCACAGTGGTAGTCGTACGACTTTCGGGTACGCAAGTCCCACGTCACCCATTGGTGCTGGCCGTCGGCGACGATGACCTCGCCGTCGGAGAACTCCACCTCATAGCAGGGCCTGCCGTTCATCACCTCGGTGGCCGCGACGACCGCCACCGGGTGGCCATCGGCTCCCATGAGGTGGTCGCCGACGCGGACCTCGCCCATCGTCGTCCACCCATCGGGTGTGGCGAGCGGCGTGTTCAGGGCCAGCGCCTTCCCGATGGCCGGCCTGGCCGCGATGACAACCATCTGGCCGGCGTGCAGCCCATTGGTGAGCGAGTCCAGGTCCGCGAATCCGGTGGGCACCCCGGTCATGTTCCCGCCGCGGCTGCCGATGGCCTCGATCTCGTCCAGGGCGCCCGGCATGATGTCGGACAGCGGCAGGTAGTCCTCGCTCACCCGGCGCTCGGTCACCCCGTAGACCTCGGCTTGCGCCCGGTCCACCAGTTCGTCGGCTTCACCGTCGCCGGAGTAGCCGAGCTGGACGATGCGGGTGCCGACCTCCACCAGGCGGCGGAGGATCGCCCGCTCCCGGACGATCCGGGCGTAGTACCCGGCGTTGGCCGCAGTGGGCACGGACGCGATGAGCGTGTGCAGGTAGCTGGGGCCGCCCACGCGGGCCAGCTCGCCCCGCTTGTTCAGCAGGTCGGAAATGGTGACCGCGTCGGCGGGCTCGCCCCGGCCGTACAGTTCGAGGATGGCCTCGTGGATGATCTGGTGCGCCGGCCGGTAATGGTCACCGGGCCGGATGGTCTCCATCACATCGGAGATCGCGTCCTTGGACAGCAGCATCCCACCGAGAACGCACTGCTCCGCAGCCACGTCGTGGGGCGGGGTCCGATCGAAGCTCTCCCCCCGGGGAGCGATTTCGGCCACGCTCACCAGCCATCACCTCCCCGTGAACCTGAACACCCCAGGGCCGCCGCTGGTGCGGCGACCTCACCCCGTTGTACTAGGCAGGTGTGACAGTTTGGTTCGGCTGGGCGGCGCCGTCCAATCGTGCTGTGCACAGGCCTGTGGACAGCCTGTGCAGACACGCCGTCAGCGCTGTGCGCAGCCTGGGGATACAGCTGGGGATGACGACAGCGGTCACACCGCTTCCGCGGTTACTGCCTGCGGTTATGCCATCCACCGGATGTGTGCGGAAAAAACTGCACGCGCCATTTTCCGTGGACGCGGGGCGCCGAGTTATCCACATACGGAGGGTGACGTCAAACGTGAGATCCGGCGTCGCGGGACTGAGTGGACCGCTCGCCGGTAGTCCGCAACCGGCCTCCCGGAACCAGGGGCCACAGCCCGGCAAACCCCGGCGACCACGCCAACTACTCTCTAGAATTCGAGCATGTGTTCGATAACGGACCCGCGGCTGGCCCTGATCGGCTTGGCGATCGACGAACTCGCCGAAGCCGCCCGGGTCGCGGCAGGCGATCCTGGACCCGGCACCCCGGGCCCCACGGCCGAGGGCACCGTGACCCAAGACAGCGGGTCCCAGGACGCAATGGCCCGGGACACAATGGCCCAAAACACGATGGCCGAGCGGGTGGCGCGCATCTGGGCCATGGTCGCGGACCTCGATCCGGGCCTCGCCCGCCGGCTGTCCCAGTACACGGACCAGCCCACCACCAGCCAGCCCACTACGGGCAACACCAGCACCGGCCAGCCCACGCCAGACCCCGGACACGCGTAATCGCCGCGTGCCGCCGATAACGGCACGCGGCGACCTCCGCGCTCAAGAACTCCGCGCGACCCAGAACCACAGCCAGCCCAGACCGCAGCCAGCCGAGGACCGCAGCCAGCCGAGGACCGCAGGCCGGTCAGTTCCCGGCGACGTCCACGTCGAGGGTGGCCGTCACTTCGGGGTGCAGCCGGACCGTGACCTGGTGGCGCCCGACGGTGCGGATCGGGTCGGCGATCTCAATCCGCCGCCGGTCCAGTTCGGGGCCGCCGGCCGCGCGGACCGCGTCGGCAATGTCCGAGGCGCTGACCGAGCCGAACAGCCGACCCTGGGCACCCGCCCGGACCCTGATCCGCACGGTGAGCCCCTTGAGGGTCCCGACCGCGGCCTTGGCGTCATCCAGGCCGCGGATGTCCCGGGCGGCCCGGGCCCGCCGGATCAGCTCGATCTGCTTCTCAGCGCCCCGGGTCCACAGCATGGCCAGACCCCGCGGGATCAGGAAGTTGCGCCCATAACCCGCCTTGACCTCGACCACGTCACCGGGCTCGCCCAGGCCGGTGACCTCGTTGGTGAGGATCACTTTCATCGGTGTGCTCATGGTTTGGCCTTCCCCGGCTTCAGCGCGCCGTGCTCGTGTACGGCAGCAGGGCCATCTCGCGGGCGTTCTTGATCGCCTTGGCGACGTCACGCTGGTGCTGGGTGCAGTTTCCGGTGACCCGGCGAGCCCGGATCTTGCCCCGGTCGGAAATGAACTTCCGCAGTAGCCCGGTGTCCTTGTAGTCCACGTAGGAGATCTTCTCCTGGCAGAACAGGCAGACTTTCTTCCTGGGCTTGCGGATAGGTGCTTTCGCCATCATGGTGCTCCTGAAGAGAGCCCCGCTCGCGGCGGGGATGGTTTGGTTTGTCTTCTTAGTGGCGGCCCGGCGGGACGGGCCGGTGCCAGGCCGCCAGGGTGGGTGAGATCAGAACGGCGGCTCGTCCGACGACCCCTCGCCACCGAACCCGGACGAGTCCGAGGCCCACGGGTCGTCACCGCCGCCACCGCTGCGGCCGCCGGCCGATCCACCATACCCGCCGGATCCGCCGGATCCGCCCTGGCCGCCGCCGCCAAAGCCGCCGTTACCACCGCCGCCTCCGCCACCACCGGTGCCGCCGCCGCCAAAGCCGCCTCCGCCACCACCGGAGCGGTTGGACTTGGCGACCTTGGCCGAGGCATTGCGCATGGACGGGCCGACGTCGTCCACCTCGATCTCGAAGACGGTGCGCTTCTCACCCTCGCGGGTCTCGTAGGAGCGCTGGTGCAGCCGCCCCATCACGATCACCCGCATGCCGCGCTGCAGGCTCTCGGCCACGTTCTCCGCGGCCTGCCGCCACACGTTGCAGGTGAGGAAGAGGCTGTCGCCGTCCTTCCACTCGTTGGCCTGCCGGTCGAAGGTCCGCGGCGTGGACGCCACACGGAAGTTCGCCACCGCCACGCCGGTCGGGGTGTAACGGAGTTCTGGGTCGCTGACTAGATTGCCGACCACCGTGATCTGGGTATCGCCTGCCATCGGGGCCACTCCCGGTAGTTCAGAGGGTTCAGGTGCCGCAGCCGTCGCGGCCAATGGTTCGTAACGCCAGTATTAGTGACGCCGCAGACAGTTTTCGCTGCGGTCAGTGCTGCTCGGGACGCAGGATCTTGGTCCGCAGCACGGCCTCGTTGAGGCTGAGCTGGCGGTCAAGCTCGTGGACCGTGTCCGGCTCCGCGACCATGTCGACGACGGCGTAGATGCCGTCCGACTTCTTCTCGATCTCGTAGGCCAGCCGGCGGCGGCCCCACACGTCGATCTTGTCTACCGAGCCGCCCCCGGTCGTGACGACCGAGAGGAACTGATCGAGAGAGGGCTGGACGGTCTGCTCTTCGAGAGTCGGATCGAGGATGATCATCATCTCATAGCGGCGCATGCTGGAACATGCCTCCTCTGGACTGATGCGGCCACGGTCTCTCCGTGGCAGGAGGGGCCGCAGCGCCACCGGCGCGACAACGCCAGGTACCCGCAGCGGCGAAGCCAGCGTACCAGGGCGGGCCGACAAGCTGGCTCAGGATTCCGGCACCCCCGGAACGGGAAAGACCAACAGGACCAGGTAGATCCCGGGCTGATGTCCCGAGGAGGTGGCTCCAGTGCCCGACGCCGCCAGAGCCAGCATGACGCAGGCTGCCGGGACCACAGCGTCCCCAACCACGGGACCCGGGGCTGCCCGGGGCCGGGGCCGCCCGCGGCTCCCGCACCTGACCCTGAACGACGATGGCCAGCCGCACCCGGTGGAGAACTCATTGAGTGTCTTCACCCTGGTGGCCGGGCTCGTCGCGTGCGTCCTGGGTTTCCTGGCCTATCAGCACGTCTCGGGGGCCTGGACGCATGTCGGGGCGACGTGGCTCGGGCTGATCACGCTCATCGTGGGGCTGCCTGCGCAGCTGTACTCGGCGACCCGGACGGAGCGGATGCTGATCGTGACCGGCCTGGTGGCCGCGTTCGTCGGCGTCTGCCTCGGCCTGGCCCACGGCGGCCTCCTGCCCTGAACCCTGCTGGCCTGAATTAGGCCAAACCGGCCTGGGCCCGGCACTCCGCGCGCCGCGCAGCCCGGACGGAGCGCTCCCCTGCGCGCCGCGCGCCCCGCCGCTCAAGCGCCGCAACGAAAACCGCTGACGCGGCTAGTCTCGTGGGCATGGTGAGCATCGGACCCCACGTGCACGACGAGGACCCACTAGCCGCCGCGGTGGGCACGGAATCCCACGTGGTTCAGTTCTTCCTGGGCGACCCGCAAGGCTGGGCGGATCCGAAGTTCCCCGGGGGTGACGCGGCGGCGCTGCGCGACGCGCTCGCCGGGGCGCAGGTGCAGGCCTTCATCCACGCGCCGTACCGGATCAATGTGGCCAGCACCAACAACCGGATCCGGATCCCCAGCCGGAAGCTGCTCGGCCAGCAACTCGCGGCCGCCGCGACCATAGGCGCGCAGGGGCTGATCGTGCATGGCGGGCACGTCACCGCCGACGCCGACGTAGCCGAGGGATACGAGAACTGGACCAAGGCGGTCGCCCGGATCGACCGGCCGGTGCCCATGCTGATCGAGAACACGGCGGGCGGCGATCACGCCATGGCGCGCGGCCTGGACGGGGTGGCCCGGCTGTGGGACGCGATCGCCGACGCGGGCGGGTCGGGCGAGGTGGGGTTCTGCCTGGACACCTGTCACGCGTTCGCGAGCGGGGAGGAGCTGCCCGGGATCGTGGACCGGGTGAAGGCGATCACGGGCCGGATTGACCTCGTGCATTGCAACAACTCGCGGGACGAGTTCGGCTCGGGCCGGGACCGGCACGCCGGGATGGAGAAGGGCACCATCGACCCCGCGGTACTGGCCGACCTGGTCCGCGCGGCCGGGGCGCCGGTCATCTGCGAGACCCCCGACCCGGCCGCCGACATCGAGTGGCTCCGTGCCCACGTTCCTGGTGCTAACTGATCGGGGCCGGCTGATCGGGGGCCGGCTAGGTCGGCCCAGCTGATCGGGCCAGCTGATCGGGCCAGCTCAGCGTGAGGTAGCCGCGGCAGCGGGCTGGGTGCTGCGGCGCGGGCCGGATCGCAGGACCAGACGGTCCGCAGCGCCGGACAGCACGCCTCCCGCGGGGTCGTCGGCCCCGCCGGCCCGCACCACGTCGTGGGCGGGCTGCAGGATATCCCGGACCACCAGGCCGCACAGCACCAGCACGGTGGCGAACCTGGCCATGAGCGCGGTGAAGTACAGCCCGGTGCCGATGCCCCCGACCCCGATGAACGAGGGCCCGGCCACCGACACCGTGATCAGGTAGGCCCAGATCGCGAAGAAGTAGCCCACCTCCGCCACCTGCCAGGCCAGGTAGGCGCCGAGGCGCGGCCGGGCCAGCACGACCAGGGGGGCCAGCCAGACTACGTACTGCGGCGACCAGACCTTGTTGGACAGCAGGAACGTGGCCAGGGTGAGGAAGAACAGTTGCGCCACCCGCGGCCGCTGCGGCGCGCCCAGGGTGAGCAGCACGATGAGCACGCAGGCGACCAGGAAGACACCCGCCGAGATGACGTTGATGGTGCTCACGCTGGTCGTGCCGACGACCGGCCAGTGCTCGGTCTCGAAGAAGTACCAGATCGAGCCCCAGTCCGCCGAGCGGGTATCGCTGAGCCGATAGAAGCGGGCCCATCCAGCCGGGGCCGTGAACATCACCGGCAGGTCCACCACGAGCCACGCGACCGCCGCGGAACCGAATGTGATCCAGAACTCCCGCATCCGGCCCGCGCGCAGGCAGAGCAGCAGCAGTGGCCCGAAGAACAGCAGCGGATAGAACTTGGTCGCGACGGCCAGGCCGAGGAGCACGCCGGCCAGCACCCCGCGCCGGGCCGCCCAGGCGGCCATGCCCGCCATGGCCAGGCCCATCGCGATCAGATCCCAGTTGATGTACGCGGCCAGGATGACCGCCGGGCCCAGCGCCACGCCCAGCGCGGTCCAGCGGCGGGACCGGCCCGCAAGGTAGGCGGTGGCCAGCACACCGACGACCGCGAACACGGTGAGCAGGACCACGGTCAGGTCGAAGAACTCCCGGCCCCGGGTGAACGGGTTGGCGATGGGCCGGACCAGCCACGCCACCAGCTGCATGGCCCCCCCGATGAGCACCGGGTACTCGACCGGGTGGTCAACGTAGGGCACCTTGCCCGACGACAGTCCCTCACCGAAATACAGCGGGTAGATGTCGGTATAACAGTGCGCCTGAAACTGGGAGAGGTAGCCGTTCCACGCACCCGCCCGGCAGGCCCACTTGCTGGTCAGCGCCAGCGCGGAGCCGAGCAGTGTGGCCGTAACCAGCCCCGTGACCGATCCCGCGAGCAGCGCAAGGCGGGCCGCGCCGGGATGCGGCCCAGCCTCCCGCCCAGCCTCAGCCTTGTGCCCGGCCTGCGACTCCTGGCCGGCCGGGCCGGTGTCTCCGTCTGTCACCTACGCTCCGTCATCGGCTATCGGGTCCCGGTAATTCTGCCCGCGTATGGGCCCCGGCTATCCGATCGTCGATTCCTGCTTGCCGAGGGTGGGCGTGGTACTCGGGAACGTTGACGTAGGGGTCGGGGTGCTTGGCGTCGGGGTCGGCTTGGGGTTGTTACCTTGACCATGGAAGCAGTGGCCGGCGAAGAAGAAGCCCTTGCAGGTGCTGGTCGGCGTGGGGGTCGGGGTAACCACCGGCTTGGGCTTGGGCGTATACGGGCCGAGCAGGTTCCACGGGGTGCCGCCGAAGTCCGGCGTGGGGAAGGCCTTGACCGTCATGCTGCCGAACATCTTCTGGGCGTACGCGTGCCAGATCGTGGC
The DNA here is from genome assembly GCA_035642895.1 of Streptosporangiaceae bacterium. Lineage (GTDB taxonomy): Bacteria > Actinomycetota > Actinomycetes > Streptosporangiales > Streptosporangiaceae > RYN-230. Next base: position 25,810 of record DASQRM010000214.1, read on the forward strand.
CGGCCACTCGCCGCCGTAGCCCGGCAGGTTACCGACGCCGTACAGGGTCTGCACACCGGCCGGCGGCGCGCTCTCCTGGTTCGCCGCGGCGGCACAGCCGGAGATGTGGGTCGGGCAGCCCTGCTGGTTGGTGAACATGCCCACGGCCAGGCTGAACTGCGGGATCGCGCCGATGAAGAACGCCGACTGGGACAGGTTCGTGGTCCCGGTCTTGGCGATCAGCTCCCGGCCATCGGCGAGTCCGGCGTTCGGGGCCGTGCCGCCCGGCTTGTCGTCGAACGACAGCGCGTAATCCACGTCGGACGCTTCGTCGGGGGTCAGCGCCACGTGCCGCTCCGGCTTGGCCTGGGTGGTGGACAGCGCCTGGCCGGGACGCTGCTGCTGGATCTCCAGGACCACGTGCGGGGCCACGTACTCGCCCCCGTTGGCCAGCGTGGCGAAGGTGCTGGCCTGCTCTTCGACCGTGAGGGACGCCTGGCCGAGCGCGGTGCCGACCTCGTCCCGCTGGGTGTACAGCCCTGAGGCGGTGGTGTTGACGCCGAACGCCTGGGCCATCTGGATCATGTTCTCGCCGTCGGTGCCCGCGACCCGGTGGTACAGGTCGGTGTAGGCGGTGTTGAGCGACTCCGCGGACGCGGTGACCACGCTCACCCCGTTGGCCTGCGCGTCACCCGCATCGTTGCCTACCTGGTACCAGCTGCCCGAGTTGGCGGGCTGGGTCCGGCTGGCGTACGTCATCGGGCTCGAGACGGGCGGGATCCACAGCGGCGAGTGGCCGTCCAGCGTGCTGGTCTTGACGCTCATCCCCTGCTTGCGGGCCAGCGCGAGCACGTAGGGCTTCATTGACGACCCGACCTGCTCCCGGTTCTGCAGGGCCATGTCCCACTGGCAGCGGATCCGGTTGCACTGCTTGGCCGGGGCGTTGAAGTTCGGCCCGCTGTACATGGCCCAGATCTCGCCGGTGCCCGGCTGCTCCAGCACTGCGCCCACATGCGCGTAGCTGGGCAGCGCTTTGCCGTCCAGCCGCATCTGGCGTTTTTCCTGATTCACGGTCGCGTAGAGCTGGTTCATCATCTGCTTGCTGAACGTGGTAGTGATCTTCAGCCCGCCGTCGTCGATCTGGGCCTGCGTGTAGTGATAGGTGTTCTCCAGCTCGTTGAGCACGGCGGTCATGATGTAGCCGCGGTAGCCCGACCAGTCGTTGTTGAACGCCTTCACGAGCTTGGGGAACTTCTGGGCATTGGCCTGCGCCTGGGTCAGCGTGCCCATCTCGACCATGGTCTTCAGCACGTAGTGCCAGCGGAAGACCAGCGCCTGGTAGGCCGCCCCCGCCTTCGGGTCGGGGTTGTAGTAACTGGGTGACTGCGGCATGGCCGCGATCATCGCGGCCTGCGCGACGGTCAGGTGGCGGACCGACTTCCCGAAGTACGCCTCGGCGGCCGCGCCGAAGCCGTACATATTGGCGCCGGTCGGGACGGTGTTCATGTAGTTGGTGAGGATCCAGAGCTTGGATTTCGCCTGGGCCAGCTTCTCCGCGACGAAGATTTCCTTGATCTTCCGGGTGGCGGTCTCTGAGGTGCCGATGCCCGTGTAGTAGTTGCGGACCAATTGCTGGGTGATGGTGGACCCACCCTGCTGGACCGACCCGCTGGTGAGGTCGGCGATGGCGGCGCGGGCGATACCGACCGGTGAGACGCCGCCCTCGTCGTAGAAGTGCTTGTCCTCCGCGGCGACCATGGCGTTCTTGACCATGTCCGGGATCTGGTTCGGCTGCAGGGTCTGCCGGTCGTTCTGGCCGAACATGCCAACCAGCGTGGTGCCGTCGCGGAAGTAGACCCGGGACGCTTGCCCGGTGGCGAGCTGCGAGGCGACCGGGATAGGCGTGACGGACAGGGCGTAGAAGTACCCGATAACCAGCAAGGCGACAAAAACGCCGCCGCTGACCAGGCACATCGCGAGGGCCTTCTTCCAGGTCCAGTGGCGCCACCAGTCACCCTTGCGGCGCGGCCGGCCCGGGCCGCCGTGGCCATTCCCGCCGCGGTTGCCGCCATTCCCGCCGCGGCCCCCACCGCCGTTCCCGTCCCGCATCTCCGCGGCCCGGCCCCGGCCGGAACGCCGCGGGCCGAAGTCACGGGAGTCGCGGCCTCCGGGGGCGGCCGAACCGGGGTAACCGGCCGACATCGCAACCCCGGCGGCCGGCCCTGCTGCGGCGGCGTAATCAACCGCACCCGCGGCGCCGTAGCCAGCCGCGCTATGCCCGGCGGCCCGGTCCACGCCGAGCTTGGCGGCCAGCCGGTCCTTCGCGCTCATCTCGCCCGCAGCCTGGTTCGCGCCCCCGGTCCCGCGCCGTCCCCGGGCCGCGCGGCGACTGCCCCGCGCTACCTGGCCGGCCCCGTCGGGGGCCTGGTCCAGACGACTCTGATCGGCACGGTCGTAGCCCGCGCGACGGTCATTGGCGGCCCGGTCATAGTCAGCACGGTCGTAGCCCGCACGGTCATAGTCAGCTCGAGCGTTGTCAGCCCGGCGGTGGTCAGCACGGTGATAGCCCGCGTCCGATCCGCCGGCCCGGTCCCACTCGTAGTCCCGCTCCCGCCGGGAACCGCGGTCTCCCGTACCCCGGGTACCGCGCGCGCGGCGGCTATCCCCGTAACGACCCCCGCGCTCAGTGTCGCCAGGACCGCCCCATCGGCCAGGCTCAGCGGGATCCGGGGGGTAGGAGCCGGAAAAGTCTGGGTTACTCACGCGTCCTCGCTGGTTGGGTGAGGCAGTCGTGGACGAGCATCGGACCGACCGCCGGGCCTCACGGTATCCGGTGGCGCGAGCCATCCGGCTCAAGTTAGAAATTCGTCACATCTGCATGGCGCGCTTTGGCTTGCCGGGGCTGTTCCGTCTGGTGACGCCAGCCGGGTGGGGCTGGCTCAGCCGCCCGCCCTGGATGGGCGGCAGCTTCCTGCCCCGCCTTTATTCGCTGGCTCGGGCCCGCCTGCTGCGCCGGGCGCGTGGCTCGCCTGTGCCGAGAACGTAGGACGAGGCAAGGTGGTTCCAGGCACAACTTTGGCAGACCTCGACCACGTATACCCGGAACTCCCCGTATTCGGACGCCATCTCGGCCAGTTCCGGCCCTTGCTTAACCCGGCCGGCATATTGGCCGAGTTCGTCCCCATACACGTAGGTGACGTGGGTCAGCTTGGCCCTGCGGCAGATAGGGCAGGCCGTATCGGTGGCTTCACCATGGAACTTGGCCGCGCGGAGCAGATAGGGGTGCGCATCGCAGACGTCCGCGACCGTCGTGTGCCCGGCCAGCACAGAGGCGAGCGTTGCCCGCCGGGCAAGCCCGTAATCCACGACCGATCGCCGAACTCCCATCCCCGACAGCGTACGACGGAAGCCGCAGCGCTCCGAGCCCCGGATGGGCTCCTTCGCGGGGTATCCGCGGCCGGTCCGGGGAAACGGCGGGTGAACGAGGAGTTGCGTGGTCTCGCCCTGGCGCATATCGTTGCGATGTATCGGTTCGATACATCGCTTTGGCACAATGCGGGCATACTACCCCTGGTAGCACGGGTCGGGAGGTGCGGCGGGCATGGTCGGGCAACGGTCACGCGTGCTGGAGCTCGCGGTGCTGGGGCTGCTGCACGAGACCCCGATGCACGGATACGAGCTGCGCAAGCGGCTGAATTCGATGCTGGGCGCGTTCCGGGCGTTCGGCTACGGGTCGCTGTACCCCTGCCTGAAGCTGCTCCTGGCCCAGGGACTGATCGCCGAGGAGGCCCCGGAGGGAACGGCCAAACCGCTGGCCGGCCGGCGGTCCAAGATCGTCTACCGGCTCACCGCAGACGGCAAGGAGCGCCTCGAGCAGCTGCTCACCGAGTCCGGCCCGGCGGCCTGGGACGACGACGGCTTCGGCGTGCACTTCGCATTCTTCGGCCAGACCCAGGCCGATATCAGGCTGCGCATCCTCGAAGGCCGCCGCTCCAGGCTGGAGGAGCGGCTGGACGGGGTGCGCGCGGCCATGGCCCGGACCCGCGAGCGGATGGACAGCTACACGCTCGAACTGCACCGGCATGGCCTGGAATCGGTCGAGCGGGAGGTCCGCTGGCTGAACGAGCTGATCGCTTCCGAGCGCCAGGCGGACGCGGACCCGGCCGGGCCCCGCCGGACCGGCCCGGGTGGCGGAACTGGCCCGGCTGACTGAACACGGCTGACTGAAAGAGAAATCTGACGCCACCATCGTGCGGCGAGAGAAGGAGTGTGTCCCCATGGGTTCGGTTCGGGTGGCCATCGTTGGCGTGGGTAACTGCGCCAGCTCCCTGATCCAGGGCGTGGAGTACTACAAGGATGCCGATCCCCAGGCGAGGGTGCCTGGGCTCATGCATGTGACGTTCGGGCCCTACCACGTGCGGGACGTGGAATTCGTGGCCGCCTTCGACGTGGACGCGAAGAAGGTGAGCCGCGATCTCGCCGAGGCCATCCTGGCCAGCGAGAACAACACCATCAAGATCTGTGACGTGGCGCCCACCGGGATCACCGTGCAGCGCGGCCCCACCCTGGACGGGCTGGGCGAGTACTACCAGGAGATGATCTCCGAGTCGGCCGACCCGGCGGTGGACGTGGTGCAGGCCCTCCGCGACTCCCAGGCGGACGTCCTGGTGTCCTACCTGCCGGTCGGGTCCGAGGAGGCCGACCGCTTCTACGCCCAGTGCGCCATCGACGCCGGGGTGGCGTTCGTGAACGCATTGCCGGTGTTCATCGCCTCCGATCCGGAGTGGGCGGAGAAGTTCACCGCGGCGGGTGTGCCGATCATCGGCGACGACATCAAGTCGCAGGTCGGCGCGACCATCACGCACCGGGTGCTGGCCAAGCTGTTCGAGGACCGCGGCGTGGAACTGCTGCGCACGTACCAGCTCAACTTCGGCGGCAACATGGACTTCATGAACATGCTGGAGCGCAAGCGCCTCGTGTCCAAGAAGGTGTCCAAGACCCAGTCGGTCACCTCGCAGATCCCGCATGAGATGGAGAAGGCCGCCGTGCACATCGGCCCGTCCGACCACGTGCCGTGGCTGGACGACCGGAAGTTTGCCTACATCCGGCTGGAGGGCCGTGCGTTCGGCGACGTCCCGATGAACCTCGAGTACAAGCTGGAGGTGTGGGACTCGCCGAACTCCGCGGGCGTGATCATCGACGCGATCCGCGCCGCGAAGATCGCCAAGGACCGCGGCGTCGGCGGCCCCATCCTCTCCGCGGCGTCGTACTTCATGAAGTCCCCGCCGCATCAGTACAGCGACGAGGTAGCCCACGACCTGGTGGAGCAGTTCATCCGGGGCGAGGTCGAGCGCTGAGTACCGGGCGCTGACGCAGCGCCAGGCACGCAACGGCACGGGGCCGCCAGGCTGGCGGGCCCGTGCCGTTCCCGGTTTTGGGCCCTTTGCCCTAGCCATACGGAAACATTAAGCAGCGTGCCAGGCACGCGGGGGTCCCCGAGGATCCTCCCCCGTAGCCTGTACCGGTGACCGTTCTGGCCGCCGTGAAGGCGAAGCTGCGCGGCCGGCGAACCGGCTCGTCCTTCGTCGCTGATCTGCGGAGTCTCCTGCGGGGGCGGGATTTCCGGCGGTTGTTCACGACCCGGCTGATCTCGCAGACCGGGGATGGCATCTTCACCGCCGGGCTCGGCTCCTACGTCTTCTTCAACAGCACCTCGTTCCCGAACCCGGCCTCGGCCGCCGCGGCGTTCGCGGTGCTCTATCTCCCGTATTCGCTGATCGGGCCGTTTGCCGGGGTGTTCATCGACCGCTGGTCCCGCCGCCAGATCCTGGTCTGGTCGGCGCTGCTGCGCACCCTGTTCGTGGCGGCGACCGCCATGCTGGTCGCCTCGGGCAACCTGGGCGTCCCGCTGTACGCGGGCGTGCTGCTGGTGCTGGGGGTCAACCGGTTCTTCCTGTCCTCGCTGTCCGCCGCGCTGCCGCACGTAGTCCCGGAAGACAAGCTGGTCATGGCCAACTCGGTGTCGCCGACCGCAGGCGGCATCATGGCCGCGGTCGGCGGGATCGTCGGCCTGGGCGTCCACGTGGCCACCGGCAGCGGGCGAACCGGATCCGCTATCACCCTGCTGGTGGCCGGCCTCTGCTACATCCTGGCCAGCCTGGTGGCCCGGACCATACCGCGACCGTTGCTCGGCCCCTTCCGTGAGCCGGGCGACCGGCCGCCGGGCCGGGTGCTGGGTGAGTTCTCGGCCGTGCTCGCCGGGCTGGTCGCCGGGGCCCGGTACGTGCTGCGCCGCCGCGCCCCGGCGGCGGCGCTGGGCGCCACCGGCGGGAACCGGTTCCTCTACGGGATCTTGTTCCTGATGTCGATCCTGCTCTACCGGAATTACTTCTACCGCGCGGCCGGGGCGAACGCGGCGCTCAGCCACTACACGGTGCTGGTCATCGCCTCCGCGCTCGGATACGCCTGCGCGGCACTGGTCACCCCGCGCCTGGCCAAGGTGCTCGGCAAGCCGGCCTGGATCACGGTCCTGCTCGCTGCGGCCGCGATCATCGTCGGCCCGCTGGGCGAGACCTTCAGCCAGGTCGCGTTCCTGATCATCGGGTTCACCCTGAATCTGGCCGGGCAGGGCGTGGCGATCTGCGCGACCACGATCCTGCAGGAAGAGGTGGACGACCACTACCGGGGCCGGGTTTTCTCCTTCTACGACATGACGTTCAACGTCACGTTCGTGGCCGGTGCCGGGCTCAGTGCCGTGTTCATGCCGGTCAACGGGCGGTCCGCGGTCATCATCGGGGTGGTCGCCGTGGGGTACGCGGTCACCGCGGCGGCGTACTGGGTGGCCAGCCGGCTGCCGTCATCCAGCAGCGGTCAGCCGCCGTCGGGCGGGTCGGGCGGGGACCCGAGTCCCTCGGCCTCAGCCCAGCGCCGCAGTTCCTGAGTGGCCCGCTCGGGGCCGAGCGGGCCGTGCTCCATCCGCAGGTCCAGCAGGTACTGATAGGCCCGGCCGACCGCACGGCCGGGGGGCAGGCCCAGGATGGTCATGATCTGGTGACCGTCCAGGTCGGGCCGGATCTTCTCGAGTTCTTCCTGGGCGCTGAGGGTCACGATGCGCTGCTCCAGGCCGTCCTGGGCCCGGGCCAGGCGGGCGGCCTTGGCCCGGTTCCGGGTGGTGCAGTCGGCGCGGGTGAGAACCTGCAGCCGGGTCAGCAGCGGTCCGGCGTCCCGCACGTAGCGGCGGACCGCGGAGTCCGTCCACTCACCCGGCCCGTACCCGTGGAACCGCAGGTGCAGTGCGATCAGGGTGGTCACATCGGCGACCACCGAGGACGAGAAGCGCAGCGCCTTCAGCCGGGACCGGGCCATGGCCGCGCCAACCACCTCGTGATGGTGGAAGGCCACCCGCCCGTCCGGGAGCAGCGAGCGTGTCTTGGGCTTGCCTATGTCATGCAGCAGCGCCGCCAGCCGGACCACCAGGTCTGGCTGCAGGCCGTAGTGCTCTTCCAGCTCGATGGCCTGCTCCAGGACGGTCAGCGAATGCTGGTACACGTCCTTGTGCCGCATGTGCTCGTCGGTTTCCAGCCGCAGCTTGGGCACCTCGGGCAGGACTATGTCCGCCACCCCGGTGTCGACCAGCAGCTCGATCCCCCGGACCACGTCGTAGGCACGCGGAGCGAGCAGCAGCTTGCTGAGCTCATCACGGATCCGCTCCGCGGAGGGAACCGTGAGCCGGGGCGCCAGTTCCGCCATGGCCGCGGCTACCTCCGGGGCCACGGTGAAACCCAGTTGAGCGGTGAAGCGGGCCGCGCGCATGATCCGGAGCGGGTCGTCGGTGAACGACTCCTCCGGGCTCCCCGGGGTGCGCAGCACCTTGTCCCGCAGATCCCGCAGGCCGCCGAACGGGTCCACCAGCTCCAGGGACGGCAGCCGGGCCGCCATCGCGTTCACGGTGAAGTCACGCCGCCGCAGGTCGGCTTCCAGGGAGGTGCCGTACCGGACGTCCGCGGGTTTGCGGGAGTCCGGCCCGTACGTCTCGCTCCGGTAGGTGGTGATCTCCAGGATGACGTCGCCCTTGCGCAGCCCGATGGTGCCGAATTCGATACCGGTCTCCCAGACCTTGTCCGCCCAGTCACGGACGATGGCCAGGACCTGCGGCGGGGTCGCGTCCGTAGCCAGGTCCAGGTCACTGTGCGCGCGGCCGAGGAACGCGTCCCGGACCGGACCGCCCACCAGGGCCAGCTCGTACCCGTTCCGGGCAAAAATGCGGCCCAGCTCGGCCGCGGCCGCAGCCGTCTTGCGCAGCAGCGCTGCGGCGGCCTTCCGCTGTTCCGGGCCGATGGGCGTGGTATCTGGCACGGGCATTGAGGGTAGGGGGTAGTGGTAGGCCGGGGGAAATCCACGGCCCCCGGACTCATCTTGGAAGAGCACTCAGGGAACGGCAATAGCATTTCCGGCATGCCGCGTCAGTGCCCAACGCAGCGCGACCCGAGGCCTGCCAGGCCGGCGTGGCCCCGGCTGGCCCGGCGCGGCGTACTGGCGTGCGCGTTTGCCGCGCTGATAGCCGGCGGGCCCGCGCTGGCCGGGGCTGACGCGTCCGCGCTGGCCGGGGCCGCCCCGGCCACTGCCGCCATGGCCCAGGCCCGGGGGGCACGCACCGCCGCTGCGGGGTCCCAGCGGGTGACAGTCGGCATCACCTCGGTTAACCCGCAGGTCGCCAGGCCCGGGCACCCGGTCACCGTGCAGGGCACGGTCAGCAACCCGACCCGGGTCGGCATGTCCGGCCTGACGGTCCAGCTCAGGTCGTCCAGCACCGCGCTCACCAGCCGGACCGCGCTCAGCGAGTACGCCGCCGGGAAGCTGGCGGCGGATGTCGCGCTGCTGCGCGCCGTGGCCCGGCTGCCCGGGACCCTGGCCCCGGGAGCGGTGCGGGACTGGACGGTCACCATCCCGGCCGGCATCCTCCCGCTGAGCACCTTCGGCGTCTACCCACTCGCGGCCGAGGTGGCTTCCGACGGCGCCGTGCTGAGCACCGACCACACATTCCTGCCGTTCTGGCCGGGATCCAGGGCCGCGGCCGGGCTCACCCAGCGGATGAAGATCGCCTGGATCTGGCCTATCTTCAGCCCGCCCGAGAAGTCAGCCTGCCCGGCCCTGCTCAACAACGCCCTGGCCGGCAGCCTGACGGCGGGCGGGCGGCTCGGCCGGCTGCTCGCCGCGGGCAGCACGCCGGAGGCCGTGCGCGCCGACCTGACCTGGGCTATCGACCCCAGCGTGCTGGCCAGCGCCGCGATCATGCGCCAGGCCTACCAGGTAGGCGGGACCGCCACCTGCTCCGGCGCGCTCACCAAGCGGGGCAGCCCGGCGGCCCGCAGTTGGCTGACCCAGCTGCGCTCAGTCACCGCGAATCAGGATTATTTCGTCACCCCTTACGCGGACGTGGACGTGTCCGCCCTCACCCACGCCGGCCTGGAATCCGATCTGAAGCGGGCCCAGGACGAGGGGAACACCGCGGCGCAGCAGTTCCTGGGCGGCACGCAGCGTCCCGCGGTCGGCGGCGGCGGCCCGATCGCCTGGCCGGCGGCCGGGATCGCCGATTTCGGGGTCGTCGGTAGCCTGGCCGCCACCAGGGTGAGCTCCGTGATCCTGAATAGCTCCCTGATGCCGCCCAAGACGGCGCCGCTTTACACGCCCAGCGCTATTACCAGCGCCCTGGACGGAGTGGACGCCGGCGTGCACGTGGCCCTGACCGACAACATCCTCAGCCAGGTCCTGGCCCATGGGCCGACGGCCGGGCAGGCCCGCAGAGCACAGGCCCGCACCCAGTCAGCCAGCGACCAGTCCAGCGGCCGGTCAGGTAGCACTCAGTCAGCCAGCACCGTGCAGGCGGCCGCCGCGGCCGGCTCGTTCGCGACCGAGCAGCGCTTCCTGGCCGAGACGGCGATGATCGTCGCGGAGGCCCCGGCCACCCCGCGTTCGGTGGTGATTGCCCCGCCCCGCCAGTGGAATCCGGCCGGCAGCCTGGCCACGGCCCTGCTGACCGAGAGCGACAACGCGCCCTGGCTGCGGCCGGCCAGCGTATCCAGCCTGATCACCGCGAGCTCCTCGGCCGGGCAGGTACCGCGGGCGCGGCTGCCCGGGACGAAGTTCGGCCACGGCGAACTGCACCGGTCCCTGCTCCGCAAGGTCAAGGACCTGGAAGGCAATATCCGGCTGCAGGCCAGCATGTTCGACCAGAAGCCGTCCCTCTACCTGGCCGGCGCCGTGGCCGCAGTGGAATCGTCGGCCTGGCGGGGCCACCCCCACCGGGCGAGAGTCTTGCTGGCCTCGGTATCGGCGTTCCTGGACGCGCAGGAACGGCAGGTCCGCATCATCGACACCGGGCAGGACACCCTGACCGGGAAGTCGGGCCCCGTCCCGGTATCGATCAACAACCGGCTGGGCCAGCCGGTCACGGTGCTGCTGCGGGTGCGGGCGCCCTCGGGCCGGATGACTGTCCACCCTCCCGTCACTACCGTCACCATCCCGCCGCACCAGCAGCGGACCGTGGTGATCAAGGTGCGCTCGGCGGTGGCCGGCTCGACGGTGCTCAGGCTGAGCCTGGCCGCGCCGAACGGCGCACCGCTGCCCGGGACCCAGGCCAAGCTCACCGTGGATGCCACCCATTTCGGCACCACGGCCCTCATTATCGTGGCCATCGCCATCGCCGTCTTCGTGGTCACCGCGATCGCCCGGGCGATCCGCCGCGGCGGCGCCAGCGGGGCCCTGTTGTCCCCACGTCGCAGTCCCCGCCCAGGTCAGGACGCGAACGGTGCGGAACCCACCGGATCGCCTGGCGAAACGGATACCGTCGTGTCCGAGCCTGCCCGTGATCACCAGACACCCGAGGAGCCGGATGAGTACGCCAGCGCCCCAGGGCGGGTGGACCGCCCCTGATGGCGGACGGGGGCGCCGCCGTGCTTCCGGCCGGCATCACGGCGGGAGCCATGCGGGGGGCACGGGCCATGCGGGCAGCGGCGTGATCCAGGACCGCGATCGCGGCCCGGCCGGCGCCGGTCAGGAACTCCCCGGCGCGGGCCACGGCGACGCGGGACGCGGCGGGGGCGGCGCTCACGGCGGGGGCGGCGCTCACGGCGGCGCTCCGGGCGACGGCAGTCCCGGCCGGCCCGCTCCCGGACCTGAGGGCGGCAGCCTGCTCCGCTCCAGCTCGGTGATGGCCGTGGGCACGCTGGCCTCGCGCGGTACCGGTTTCCTGCGCACGCTCATGCTCGTCTATGCGCTCGGCGTATCCGGCATAGCGACCTCGTACAACAACGCCAACACGCTGCCCAACGCGGTCTACGACCTGCTGCTCGGCGGCATCCTGACCAGTGTCGTGGTCCCGCTGCTGGTCAGCGCGGCCAAGCGGGACTCCGATGGCGGCGAGGCCTACGACCAGCGGATGTTCACCCTGGCCACCGGCGCGCTGCTCGGGCTCACCGTGCTGGCCACGCTGGCCGCGAGCCTGCTGGTCGACCTGTACGCCCACGCCATTACCGGCCCCGAGCACCACCTGATGGTGATCTTCGCCTATTTCTTCATCCCGCAGATCTTCTTCTACGGGGTGAGTTCGCTGGCCGGCGGGATCCTGAACGCGCGCGGTCACTTCGCCGCGCCCATGTGGACCCCGGTCATCAACAACGTCGTGGTGATCGGTGTCCTGCTGCTGTTCATCGCCACCGGCGGCATCGGCACCGACCCCTCGACCATCTCCGCGAGCCAGGTCCAGTTGCTCGGCTTCGGCACGACGCTGGGCATCATCGCGCAGACTGCGGCCCTGATCCCGTTCCTGCGCCGGGTGGGCTTCCGCTGGCACCCGCGGTTCGACTTCCGGCGGGACGAGGTCCGGGAGATCCGCCGGATGGCCGCGCCGCTGTTCGGCTATGTGCTCACCACCCAGGTGTCCTTCCTCGTGGTGCAGAACGTGGCCAACGCCGCGTCGGTGCGGCCCGGCGCGGCCTACGATTCGTTCTCCACCTACAGCTACGCCTGGCAGTTGTTCCAGTTGCCGTACGCGATCATCGGGGTGTCGGTGATCACCGCGTTGCTGCCCCGGATGAGCGCGCACGCCGCGGAGCGCCGCTACCCGCTGGTCCGGGACGACTTCTCCACCGGGGTCCGCCTGTCGTCGGTCATCGTGGTGCCCGCCGCGCTGCTGCTCATCGTGCTCGGGGCCCCGCTCGCCGAGTTCCTGATCGCGCACGGCAGCACGACCGTGGCCGAGGCCCGCTACGTCGGCGAAGTGTTCGGCATCTTCTCTCTCGGCCTGGTGCCGTACATGATGTTCCAGTTGCTGCTGCGGGTCTTCTACGCGCTGCACGACAGCCGCACCCCTATGTTCGTCGGCGTCGCGGTGATGGCGGCCAACATCGGCATCAGCCTGCTGGTGCTCAACGTGGTTCCGACCGGCCACGTGGTGGAAGGCCTGGGTGTCTCGTTCGGCGTGTCCAACGTGGTGGGCGCCGTGGTGTCCTGGCACATCCTCAGCCGCCGCCTGGGCGGCCTGGCCGGGCATCAGATCGCGGACAGCCTGGGGCGGATGCATCTGGCCGCCGTGCCGGCCCTGCTCTTCGCCTGGGCGGTGACGTTCATGGTCGGTGTGCTCTTCGCGCCGGGCCCGGTCTACGGGTTCATCACGGTGTTCCTGGGTGGGAGTGGCGGCCTGCTCCTCTACCTGCTCTTTTCCCGGGCGCTCGGGATCAGCGAGGTAGCCGCGCTGACGTCCACCGTGAAGACCCGGCTGCATCGGTGAGCAGCACCTCAAGGGCGCGGCGGGCCATGCCGGTCACACCCGCACCGATGGTCCCGGGCCGGGTTATCGGGAAGCGAAGCTGGTGTCTCTCACATGTAACGGTTTCGGTAGCGGGGCACGCGGGACACCTCCCGGGACCTCCGTCGGCTTAGCATGGTGTCCAGCACCACGAATACGCGCTCGTCAACGTCCGCATGTCCGGGGGCTCGGAAGGAGGGTCGAGGGCCTGCCCCGCTCTTGACTTCAGGCCTATGAGCACCTTTATCTCGGAACCGGGTACCCGGCTAGGTGGTCGTTACCGGCTCGAGGACCGGGTCAGCGACGCCAGTGGCTGGGCGGCATGGAAGGCCATCGACGAAACTCTGGCCCGCCCGGTCGCCGTGCTGACGTTCGCCCCCGGCTTCCCGCGGATCAGCGAGGTACTTACCGCTGCGCGCGCGGCGAGCAGGCTCACCGACGCCCGGCTGGCCCAGGTCTTCGACGTGGAGGACGACTGGGACCAGGCGTACGTGGTGATGGAGTGGGTGGCCGGGGACTCGCTAGACGACCTGCTGGCGGACGGCCCGCTCGATCCCGCCCGGGGCGCCGAGATCGTGGCCGAGGCCGCCGAGGCCATGGCCGCCGCGCACACCACCGGGGTGGCCCACCTCTGCCTGACCCCGCAGTCGCTGCGCTGGACCCCGGGGGGCGGGGTGAAGGTGCTGGGCGTCGGCATCGATGCCGCGCTGTCCGGCACCACCGCGGACGACCCGGCCCTGGCCGACACCCGAGGCCTGGCCATGCTCCTGTACGCGGCGCTGACCCGCTACTGGCCCGGGCCGGGGATGGGCACGCTGCCCCCCGCCCCGCTGGCCGACGGCAGGCCATGCAGTCCCCGGCAGGTGTGCGCGGGCGTGCCCGCCTCCATCGACGAAGTGGCGTCCCAGGCCCTGTTCCAGAGCGACCGCCGCCGTGGCCCGCCGCTGACCACCCCGGCGCTGTTCGCCGAGGCGCTTGAAGAGGTAATCCCGGCGCCACTCGCCCCACCTCCCGCCGCCCCCGCTCCGGCCACCCGGGCGGGCAGCTTCACCGGGCCCGGGGAATACGGAGGCTCGGCGCCCTACGGCGGGGAACCGTCGTCCGACTACCCGGGCACCGCAGGCTGGACACCAGGCGGTGGCGGCGGTGGCGGCGGCAGGACCTTCACGCCGGCCCGGCGCAGTGACGGCCGGCCATTGCTCACCCGGCTGGCCATCGTCCTGGTCGTCCTGCTCGTGCTCGCGGCCATCGGGACCGGGGTGTACAGCCTGACCCGCTCGCACGGGAATTCCTCGGCCACCCAGGGCAATTCGGGCGGCGGCTCGGCGTCCCCGTCCACCGCGGCCCGCACCGTGCTCACCCCGGTCGGCGCCATGGGGTTTGACGCACTCGGCCTGGCCTCCGACCCTGGGAACGAGGACAACGCCGGGGCCAAGTTCGCCATCGACGGCAGCCCGTCCACCGCCTGGCACACCCAGTTTTATCTGGGCAGTCCCCTGCTCGGCGGCCTGAAGAAGGGCACCGGCCTGCTGCTGGACATGGGCAAGCAGGTGAGCCTGAGCTCCCTGCAGATCACCTTCGGCCCGGCGGCCGGGGCCAACGTGGCCATCGAGGTGGGCAACAGCAACGCCGTCTCCCCCACCGGCCTGGCCTCGTTCACCAAGGTGGCCAAGCGCAAGCACGTGGACGGCGGCACCCAGACCTTCGAGACCAGCAGCACGCCCAAGGGGCGTTATGTACTGATCTGGTTCACCAAGCTGCCGCCCAACAACGCCGGTCAGTTCCAGGCCTTCGTCTACAACGTCGTCGTGCGGGGATCGGGCTGAGTCGTGCCCGGCCAGCCCGGACCGGCCCGGCCTGAACCCCGCGGGGTACCGCAGGCGGACCAGTCCGACCGCGACCTGCTGCGGCTGCACGTCCAGGGCGACAGCGAGGCGTTCGGCCTGCTGTTCGTCCGGCACCGGGAACGGCTGTGGGCCGTGGCCCTGCGCACGCTGGGCGATCAGGAGGAAGCGGCGGACGCCCTGCAGGACGCGATGATCTCGGCGTTCCGCCGGGCCAGCGACTTCCGCGGCGAATCGGCCGTCACCACCTGGCTGCACCGCATCGTGGTCAACGCCTGCCTGGACCGGATCCGGCGCCGCGCCGCGCGTCCGGCCGCCAGCGGGATGGACGAGCAGACGCTGGACGTGCTGGCCCAGGGCTCGGCGCTGGCCGATCCGGGGACCGACAAGGACACCGCGCTGGACGTGCTGGCCGCGCTCCGCACGCTCGGCCCGGATCAGCGGGCCGCGCTGGTCCTGGTGGACATGCTCGGCTACCCGGTCGCCGACACCGCCGAGATCCTGGGCATTTCCCCGGGCACGGTGAAGAGCCGCTGCGCCCGGGGCCGGGCCCGGCTGCTGCCCTTGCTGGCGCACCTGCGCGGGGCCGGCCCGGCGCAGGCGGCCGCCGGCGGGAACCAGCCGGCCGTACCGCGCGTCTCACCAGCCGAGGGAACGGGTGAGATCCAGGCATGAGAGGGCATGTGGACGCGGAGTCCTTGGCGCTGTGCGCCGAAGGGCTGCTGCGCAGGCGCCAGAGCGAGCGGGTCCGCGCCCACGTGGACCTGTGCCCCGAGTGCGCCGCGGCGCAGGCCCGGCTGTCCGAGGTCCCGGCGCTGCTGGCCCACGTGCCCCCGCCCGCCCTGCCGCCGGTGATCGCGGCCCGGCTGGACGCCGCGCTGAACGCCGAGGCCGCCCGCCGCGCCGCGCACGCTCCCGGCCGTGCCCCGGACTATGTACCAGACCACGCACCGGACCGGGCGGCGCCCGCCCGGTCCCCGGATGCCGCCCCTGGCCCGCGGGGGCCCAGGCGGCGCGGGCTGCGGCTCCCGGTCGCCGCCCGGGTACTGGCCGTGGCCGGTGTGCTGGTCGTGGCGGGCGGGGTGGGTTACGTGGTGACCCAGTCCTCCCCGTCCACTTCGTCTTCGGGCTCCTCCGCGCCGGGAGAGGGCGCGGCCCGCAGCCCGGCCGCCAGCGCCCACGCCGCCCCGAACCTCGGCGTCCCGGCCTTCGGCGGCGCGTTCACGGTGACGCACAGCGGAACCAGGTACCAGCCGGACACGTTCCCGGCCCAGGCGGCCAGGGTGCTGGCCAACTCCGCTCCCGGCCGGAGCCGCCCCGGAAACCAGTCGGACCAGCCCGGCCGCTCCAGCCTGATGCTGACCGGGTGCGTGATCAAGGTGGTGGGTGCGGCGCGCGCCAGTGACGTGAAACTGGTGGACCAGGCCCGGTATGGGGGAGATCCGGCCACGATCATCGTGGTGGACGCCACCGCCACCCAGCCCCGCACGGTCTACGTGGTGGGAACCCCCTGTTCGGCCTCAGATGCCCCCATCCTGGCCCAGGCACCGCCGCGCTAATCTCGCGCACACCTGCCCAGCAGATCCCGGGCGCCCAGGATCCGCATGCCGGGGAACATGCGAGCCCTAGGATCGGTTGAGGGCGTAGCAAAGTTCAGCGAAGGGCAATCACACGTGACCGACGTTCGGGATGTCATCATTATCGGCTCAGGTCCTGCCGGGTACACGGCAGCGATCTATGCGGCGCGGGCCCGGCTGGCCCCGCTGGTGTTCGAGGGGTCGGTCACGGCGGGTGGTGCGCTCATGCAGACCACCGACGTGGAGAACTTCCCCGGCTTCCCGGACGGCGTGCTTGGTCCGGACCTGATGGACTCGCTGCGCAAGCAGGCCGAGCGGTTCGGCGCTGAGCTCGTGCCTGACGACGTGATCGAGGTCGACCTGGCCGCCACGCCCAAGGTGGTGAAGACCCACAGCGAGACCTACCAGGCCCACAGCGTGATCGTGGCCACCGGATCCCGGTACCGCGAGCTGGTCGTCGCCGGCGAGAAGCGGTTGTCTGGCCACGGCGTCTCCTGGTGCGCGACCTGTGACGGTTTCTTCTTCCGCGACCTGGACATCGCGGTGATCGGCGGCGGTGACTCCGCCATGGAAGAGGCCACGTTCCTGACCCGGTTCGCCAAGTCGGTGACCGTGGTGCACCGCCGGGACCAGCTGCGGGCCTCCAAGATCATGCAGGACCGGGCCTTCGCCAACCCGAAGATCAATTTCCGCTGGGACAGCGAGGTGGCCGAGGTCCTCGGTGAGGGCAAGGTCACCGGGTTGCGGCTGCGTAACACCAGGACCGGTGAGGAAGACACCCTCAAGGTCAACGGCGTGTTCGTGGCCATCGGCCACGACCCGCGGAGCGAGCTGTTCACCGGCCAGCTGGAGACCGACGGCGAGGGTTACCTCAAGGTCGAGCACCCGTCCACCCGGACCGGCGTGGATGGCGTGTTCGCTTGCGGTGACGTGGTGGACCACACGTACCGCCAGGCGGTGACCGCGGCCGGGACCGGATGTGCCGCCGCGATCGACGCCGAGCGGTGGCTGGCGGACCAGGCGGACCAGGCGTCCTGACCCGGCCTCAAACTCCATCAGCCTCAACCCAACCCGACAGAGCGGAAGGAGCACCCACCGTGGGCGCAACCAAGGTCGTGACCGACGCGAACTTCGACACCGAGGTGGTGAAGAACGAGAAGCCGGTCATAGTCGACTACTGGGCTGAGTGGTGTGGCCCGTGCCGTCAGGTCGCCCCGGTCCTCGAGGAGATCGCGAAGGAGCACGCCGACAAGGTCGACGTGGTCAAGCTGAACATCGAGGAGAACCCGCAAACCGCCCAGAAGTACGGGATCATGCTGATCCCGACGCTGAACGTCTTCTCCGGCGGCGAGGTCGTCAAGCAGGTGGTGGGAGCCAAGTCGAAGTCTGCGCTGCTCAAGGAGCTCGCTGACTTCATCTGACCCGCCGACCTCCGCCAGACAATGAGTCACGAGGGGGACCCGGATATCCGCACGGTCACGTCCAGCGTGATCTACGCGGATTCATGGATGTCGCTGCGCCGCGATGAGATCGAGCGCCGGGACGGCAGCCGCGGCGTCTACGCGGTGGTCGACAAGCCCCACTTCGCGCTGATCATCCCGGCCGATTCGGGCCGGTTCTGCCTGGTCGAGGAGTATCGGTATCCGGTGCGGCGCCGGGCCTGGGCCTTCCCGCAAGGCGGCTGGCCCGGTGGCCGCACCGGGGATCCCGAGGACCTGGCCCGGCTCGAACTGGCCCAGGAGACCGGGCTGCGGGCCGGCCAGCTGACCCTGCTCGGCTTCTTGCACAGCTCGCATGGCACGTCCAGCCAGGGGTTCCACGTGTACCTGGCCACCGGGCTGACCGAGGGCCAGCCCGACCGGGAACCTGAGGAGCAGGACATGCAGCAGCGCTGGGTGTCCCGGGGGGAATTCAAGAACATGATCCGCAACGGAACCATCACGGACGACTCGACCGTGGCCGCGTACTCTCTCCTGGCGCTGCACGAGGAGTCGCCTCGCAATCGCGCCTGCACGGCTCCGTAGCGGTCGCTGACGGCCTCCGGCCGTCTAGGCCAGGCGCAGGGCTCGTTCCGGGCTTACCGAGCCCAGCAGGCGCTCCAGGGCTACTTCCACATCTTCGCGCCAGGACACCGCGGTCTTCAGCTCGAGCCGCAGTCGCGGATAGTGCAGGTGCGGGCGGACGGTCTTGAAGCCCACCGCCAGGAGATAGTCGGCGGGCAGCACGCAGGACAGGCCCTCCGAGCGCAGATCACCGAACGCCTCGATCGCCTTCACCCCGCGCCGGGTCAGGTCTTTGGCCACCGACTGGACCAGCACCCGCCCGAGTCCGCCACCCGAGAACTCGCTGAGAATGCTCGCCGTCATCAGCAGGACCGCGTCCGCGCTCACCGGGCTGGTCGGGAAGGCCAGCGAGCGCGGCACGTACATGGGCGGTGCATACAGCACGAAGCCGGCCGGCGCCCCGTCCACATACACGATCTTCCCGCAGCTGCCCCAGTCCAGCAGGGTCGAAGAGATCCAGGCTTCCTTCTCCAGGGCCGGATCCCCCACTTCCTGCGCCCGCGCGTGACCCACCGGGTCAAGCTCCCAGAACACGCACCGGCGGCAGCGCTTGGGCAGGTCGTCCAGGTTGTCCAGGGTGATACTGGCGACTCGGCGCGGCACGGGCACCCCTGGATTTCAGAAAGCGCTGCGGACAGAAGCGCTACGGCTTGGAACGCTACCCCCCGGGCACCCGGCCCGTACCCCGACATGCTACCTACCGGCGGCCGGGGCGGGCGTGTCATCCGGAGAGCCGTCCTCCCCGGTAATGAACACAGGTCACACTGGTCTCTCTAGCATCGCTAGTTCACTGGTACATCAAGACCGTTCACCGCTTACGGCTGGCCCGGGAGTCCTCTGGTCGCGGCTCGATAACGCCGCGGCCAGAGGACCGCCCGCCCAGCCTGCCGGACTCAGACGGCGGCGGCCCGGAGGAGGTTGCGGCGGAGGCGGGTCACCTGATCGGCCAGGTCTCCGTCCGCTAGGGCCGGGGTGTCCCGGAAGACCTCGTCCGGGAGGGGGCGGCCCGGGGCGGGATCGTCCGGGTACCGGGGGGCGATGTGCGTGTGCACGTACGGCACCGCGTTCCCGAACATCATGTAGTGAGGCGGGGCATGTTGCCGCGGCGTTATCGAGCCGCGGAACATGTCCCGCCTCGCGGCCCCCCACCGACCCATCTAGAGCGGGGAAGCGATCACTAGGCTCTCCTTTCGTGACGACACGGAAGAGCTTTGGCAGCGACAACCATGCGGGTGCCCATGAGGCCGTCCTGCGGATGATGAACCTCGCCAATGAGGGAGACGCGCACGCGTACGGCGACGATCCCTGGACCGGGCGGGTGGCCAGGGATCTGTGCGGCCTGTCTGGCGCTCGTGCCGCCTACTTCGTGTTCAACGGGACCGCCGCGAACATCCTGGGCCTCAGCCTGATGCTGCACCCCTACGAAGCGGTGATCTGTGCCGAGACCGCGCACTTGAACGTGGACGAGTGCGGTGCCGCCGAGCGCCTGCTGGGCAGCAAGCTGCTCACGGTGCCGACCCCCGATGGCAAGCTCACCCCGGACCTGGTCGCCACCCGTCTCGGGGGCCGCAACGACGAACACCGGGCGCAGCCCCGCGCGGTGTGCATCACCCAGGTCACGGAACTGGGCACGTGCTATTCACTCGCGGAGCTGCGGGTGCTCCGGGAGTTCTGCCGGGGTAATGATCTCCGCCTGTATATCGACGGCGCGAGGCTGGCGAACGCGGTGGCCTACCTGGACTGCCCGGTGGCCGACATCGCCGCCCAGGCTGACGTGCTGAGTTTCGGTGGCACCAAGAACGGCGCAGTCGCTGCGGAAGCGGTGCTCGTGATGGCGGAGGATCTGCTGGGCGCCGTTCCCTTCCAGCGCAAGCAGCTGCTGCAACTGGCCTCGAAGATGCGCTTCCTGGCTGCGCAGTTCGCCGGCCTGCTGGAGGACCAGATCTGGCTGCGCAACGCGGCGCACTCCAACCTGATGGCCCGGCGGCTCGCCACCGGACTTGGGGATGTGCCCGGGGTTTCCGTGGCCCAGGCCGTGCAGTCCAATGCGGTGTTCGCCGACCTGGACCCCCGCATCATCGGGCTACTGCAAGACGACTGGGGTTTTTACGTCTGGGACGATCAGCGGAACACGGTCCGGCTGATGACGGCGTTCGACACCACGGCTGATGATGTGGATTCGTTCCTGGCCAGCATCCGTGCGGCCAGCGGTTCGCGCGTCTGACTCCACCGTTGTTTCACGTGAAACACCCCGGGAAATACCCGGAAAATTGAGTGCGGCCTCTGCGGGAGGCTGTTTCACGTGAAACATGTCAGCGATTACGCGCTCAGGGACCCCGTGTTAAGCGAACCTGCGCCCAGGGACCCGGCCCAGTCCGGAGACATGGTGCTGACGATGCGCTCGAGATCCTCCAGGGAACCGAACTCCACGACGATCTTGCCCTTCCGCTTGCCCAGTTCGACTTTGACCCGGGTGTCGAAGGCATCGGACAGGCGGTCCGCCAGATCGTTCAGCTCGGGTGGCGATGACTGCCTGGCCACCGGACGGCGCTCCTTGGCGGGACGCACGCCCATGGTGACGATCTCCTCCACCGCGCGAACAGACAGCCCCTCGGCGACTATGCGGTGGGCGAGATGGTCCTGGGCATCAGCATCATCCACCGACAGCAGCGCCCGGGCGTGCCCGGCAGTGAGCACTCCGGCCGCCACCCGCCGCTGCACCCCGGGTGACAGGTTCAGCAACCGGAGCGTGTTCGAGATATGCGGCCGCGATCGACCTATCCGCCGGGCCAATTCCTCGTGGGTCGCCCCGAAGTCGTCGAGCAGTTGCTGATAGGCGGCCGCCTCCTCCAGCGGGTTGAGCTGCTCCCGGTGCAGGTTCTCCATGAGAGCGTCACGCAGCAGGTCGTCATCGGTGGTCGCCCGCACGATGGCCGGGATCTCGGTCAGTCCCGCCCGCTGGGAGGCCCGCCACCGCCGCTCGCCCATCACCAGCTCGAAGCGCCCCGGGCTTATCTCCCGGACCACGACCGGCTGAAGCAACCCCACTTCCTGAATGGAGGCCACCAGCTCGTCGAGAGCGTCCTCATCGAACACCTGCCGGGGCTGGCGTGGGTTCGGGGTGACCGCAGCGATCGGAAGCTCCTGGAAATAGGCGCCTCCGACCGTGGCCGGCTGGTCCGCAGCAGGCGCAGCGATGCCCGCGCCGGGCATCGCGATCCCGGTGGTACCAGACCCGCCCGGGACGGCGCCGCCAGGCGGGGTGACCGGACCGGTGGGGATGAGAGCACCGAGCCCCTTACCGAGCCCCCGCTTCTGCTGAGCCATCGCCTCTCCTCGCCGCTACGTGACCGGTGACCGGTCGCGCGGTTAGCCGACTGCTCCGCGCCGTCCCGTCGAGCATCCCGGGAGACGCGGTCCGCGTCCAGATGACCCGCGCCCGGATGACCCGCGCCCGGACAAGAGCATGCCATCCCCGGAGACCGCGCGGGACAGCCGGCCGCAATGGCCTGCTTAGGCCAGGGACCCGCCCTCGTGTCCCCAGGGGGCCACTATCCGCTCGCCGCGCGGGGTTTCCATCACCGGCATCCCAGCCGCCGGGCGGGTTTCCTTCACTGGTCCGAGTCCGTACCGTGCGGCAGTGTGAGCAGGCGGCTGGAGATGCTGAGCAGGCGGCGGCGCTGGCAAGTTCCGGCCCGCCGGTTAAACCGGCCGCCACGGCTGTTCCTGTCCGGGCAGGCGGTCTCGGTGTTCGGCGATGGCCTCGCCGTGCTAGCCATTCCGCTGATGGTGCTGGACCTGACCCGCAGCCCGCTCCTGTCGGGTCTGTCGGCGGCCTCGGTGACTGTGGGCTACCTGCTGGCCGGGCTTCCCGCTGGCGTCCTGGTGGACCGGCTGGACCCGTGGCGTGTGCTCATCGCCATGGACGCGGTGCGCGCGCTGCTATTCGCCGCGCTGTACGCAGTGTCAGCCGCAGGTGTCCTGCGCATCTGGGCGCTCCTCGCCCTCGCGCTGTCAGCCGGGGCCTGTGCGGTGTTCTTCGAGTCCGCCCTGGTCGTGGTGGTCAAGGATCTGTTCGCCGGCGCTGGCCTGATGGGCGCGAACTCCGTGCTCGAGCTGGCCAGCCAGATCTCGCTTATCGCCGGCCCCGCGATAGTGGGACTGCTCGCCGCGGCCGGCGGGATCAACCTGGCGCTGCTGGCTGATGCACTGACATTCGCAGTCTCTCTGGCCTCTCTGGTCACGGTGACCCGGATCCGTCCCGGATCCACTGGGTCCCGCCGTCCCGGATCCATGCGGTCCCGCTCGGCCGGGCCAGCGGGCCGACCATGGCCCAACTTCGTGGCCAGCCTGCGGGAAGGCCTGCGGTACCTGCTCACGGCGCGGACTCTGCTCCTCCTCACCGCGGTCCAGATGGTGGTGAATCTGTGCCTCTCCGTGGAGAAACTCATCATCTATGACGCCCGGGAGACGCTGGGCCTGAGCCCGCCACTGGTCGGCGTGGTGGTGGCCGCGGGCGGCGTTGGAGGGCTGGCGGGCGCGCTCGGCGCCGCGCCCCTGGCCCGCTGGACGGGTGAAATGCGCCTGGTGCTGCTGGCCATCGCGGCAGCAGGGGCGTCGGTCGCCTCCATGTGCCTGGCCTCTTCCGCCGTCACCCTGGCCGGGGCGAATCTGGGCTACGGGGCGGCGCTGGTGGTGGCGAGCCTGGTTAATCGCACCCAGCGGCAGCGGCTGGTGCCCAGGGATCTCCTGGGCCGGGTGACCAGCACCGTGCGGGTCCTGTTTCTGGCGGTGGATCCACTGGGGGTGGTCGCAGCGGGTGCGGTTACGGTGGCGCTGGGTGGTGACCCGCGCCCGGTCTTCCTGGTCGCGGGGGTCACGGTCGTGGCGGCCGCGGCCGGCGGCTGGGCCGGGGGCCTGCGGGCGGCGAGCGGCCATCCCGTCCGGCGAAGCCAGGGCCCGGCCTAACCTGCGGCGGCCTGCCCCGTGGCGGCGGCCTAACTCCCGGCGGACTGACCCCCGGACTGACCTGGCGCCGAACGGTGCGCCATTTCCCGGGCCGCCTCCAGATAGGCCACGGCACCGCTGGACCCGGGGTCATACGTCATCACCGACTGCCCGTAGCTGGGGGCCTCGGAGACTCGCACGTTCCGGGGGATGATCGACTCCAGGACCACCTCGCCGAAGTGCTCCCGGACCTCGTCCGCGACCTGTGAGGCCAGCCGGGTCCGCCCATCGAACATGGTGAGCAGGATGGTTGATACCGTCAGATCCGGGTTCAGGTGGCTCTTCACCAGATTGACCGTGCGCAGCAGTTGCTCGAGTCCCTCCAGTGCGTAGTACTCACACTGGATCGGGATCAGCACCTCAGCCGCGGCCACCAGGGCGTTGACCGTCAGCAGTCCGAGGGACGGCGGGCAATCGATCAGAATGTAATCGAGCTGTGACTCATCGTAAGAACGAAGGGCCCGGGAGAGCCGGCCTTCCCGCGCCACCATGGGCACGAGCTCGATCTCCGCTCCGGCCAGGTCAATGGTGGCGGGAGCGCAGTAGAGCAGGGGGATGTCCTCAACCGCGTGGATGATCCCGACCAGCGGCTGGTCCTCGACCAGCACGTGATAGACGGAAGTGGTGCCCACCCGGTGCTCCACGTCCAGCGCCGTGGACGCGTTGCCCTGCGGATCCAGGTCGATGACCAGCACCCGCGAACCGTGCTGGGCCAGGGCGGCGGCGAGGTTGACCGCCGTGGTGGTCTTGCCCACGCCGCCCTTCTGGTTGGCGATTGTGATCACCCGGCAGGAACCCGGCCGGGGCCACGCTCGTTCTGGCCGGTTCGCGCCCGCGGTCCTGACGAGGGCGGCCGGCCCAGTCTCGATCTCTGCGTCGGGCTGCCTTGCCGCGGGAACCACCACTTCATGCCTTCCACCGCCGGTGGCCACGCCCGCCCCTGCGTCGCCTGCGCCTAGCTCGCCCGTGCTCAGCTGACTCGTGCCCAGCTGACTCGTGCCCAGGTGGCCTGTGCCTGCCTGGCCCTCGTGCTGGCCGCCCGCCTGAGATCCCTCCGCGGGCGCGGCCGCCCGCGCCTCGGTTCCCCCGCCCGATCGCGCGGCGGCTCCCCGGCGCCTTCCCATGTCCCCCTCGTTTCCATCGGCATAGACGCCGCCCCCGACCAGGACCGGAACCTGTGCTTCACGTGAAACCGCGGCCGCCGGCCAGCCCAGGCCCGGAGCCCCGGATGGCGGCGGCACCACCCCGCCCGCAACGCCATCCCCGGAGTCAGCTCCGGCTTCGCCTGGCCATCCCAGGCCCGCTGCGGAAACCACCGCGGCGCTCCTCTCCCTGCCCGATGCCCGCGCGCTCCGGTCCCGCTACCGGCCAGCGACCATCCGCACGACTGTCGCGGCCCGATCGACCTTACCGTCCCCGGCCCGCACAACGGCCACGTCCCGCATACCCAGCCGGCGCAATACTGGCCGGGCCCGGGCGACCTCCTCGGCGGCGGTCGCTCCTTTGATAGCAAGTATCAGCCCGCCCCGGCGGACCAGGCCCACCGCCAGGCCCGCCAGGCGGTCCAGCGGCGCCACCGCCCGGGCAGTCAGCACGTCCGCAGCCTGCTTGCCGGCCAGTTCCTCCGCGGTGGCCCGGCAGACCTGCGCATTGCGCAGGCCCAGTTCCTGGATGCATTCGCCCAGGAAGATAGTGCGGCGCTCCATCCGTTCCAGCAGGGTTACCTGCACATCGGGGAGCAGCAGGGCCAGCACGATCCCCGGAAGACCGGCTCCTGAACCGAGATCGATCAGCGTGGCCGGCCGGGGCACAAGATCCGCGACCGCCGCGCAGTTGAGCACGTGGCGGCTCCACAGCCGGGGGACCTCCCGGGGCCCGAGCAGGCCCCGCGTGACCCCGGGCCCGGCCAGCATCTGCACATACCGCTCGGCCAGCGGGAGGGTGGTCCCGAACACCTCAGCTGCGTCGGGGGGCGGAGCCGGTATCTCACCGGGCGCCAGCTCCGCCAAGGACGCCGGCCGGGGATCCGGTCCGGAGGTCATGGAAAGGTCAGCCCACCGGGAAGACGACCACCCGGCGGTTCGGCTCCTCGCCCTCGGATTCGCTGCGCAGCCCGGCGGCCGCGATCGCGTCGTGCACCACCTTGCGCTCGAACGGGGTCATGGCGTCCAGCCGCCGGGGCACGCCGCTGCTCTTGACTTCATCTGCCGCGTCCTGACCCAGCTCGGTGAGTTCGACCCGCCGCCGGGCCCGGTAGCCGCCCACGTCAAGCATGATCCGGGTCCGGGCCCCCGTCTGCCGGTGCACCGCGAGGCGGGTCAGTTCCTGCAGCGCTTCCAGGACCTCACCATGCGGGCCGATGAGTTCCTGCAGAGTCGCACCGACCACGGACACGAGGGCCCGGTCGCCCTCGACATCCATGTCGATGTCGCCATCGAGGTCCGCCACGTCCAGCAGGCCCTCGACATAGTCGGCCGCTATCTCGCTCTCCTGCTCGAGATCCGCCAGGTCCACCTCAGCCGGCGTCTCATCGGCGCCGGCCGGCACGGAATCTTCCCCGCCGGCCTCATCTTCCTCGTCGGCCGCAGCGTCGTCCGCCTCGTCGGCTGCGGCGTCGTCCGCGGCCACGTCCAGGTCGTCCAGCGCCACATCCTCCGGGCTGCCGACTCCGGTACCCACCGGTTCGCCGCCCCCGCCCGCCAGCGCCTGGCCTGCAGCATCACCGCTGGCGACGGTGCCCGCATTCTCCGCTTGGCTCACCACCGGGGTTCCTCCTCGTTCCGGGTGCTCACATGCCGGCACGACAACTCCCACGGTCGTGCCGGCCTTGGCTTTATCGCTTGCCCGAGCGCCGGCTACGGGACTGCCGCACCGGCTGCTGCCTGACGATCTTAGTCTCGGGCTCGGGCGCGGGTGGTGGCTCAGGTTCGGTGCGGCCCTTGACGAGCCTGCGCAGTCCGCCGCCGCTGCCGTTCGAGCCGGATCCGGCTCCCTTGGTGCCCCCCGCCGCACTGGCGGGCTTGGCCGCCCCGGTACCCGCCTGCTTACCCGGGGCCTGCTTACCCTGGGCCGGCTTGGCGGGCGCCGTCTTGCCGGGTGACTTGCGCAGCTGGTTAATGGGCGGCCGGCTGGGCTGGGCTGCGGCCGGCTGGGCTCCGTTGCCCGGGGCGGGCTGGGTCCCGTCGGCCTTCCCCGACTGGGCGGCCGCTGCCTTGGCCGCGGCCTGCTGCCGCGCCGCGGCCCGGCCCGCGGCGGTCACGTTTCCGGCCGGCTTGGCCGGGGCTCCCTTGCCTGCCGGACGGGTGCCGGACTTGCCGCCGGTGGTAGCCGGCGTCCCGCCCGCGCCGCCCGGGGTGGCCAAGACCGGCGGCGGGAACCTCTTGAACAGCACGTACTGCTGGCCCAGCGTCCACAGGTTGGTGGTGACCCAGTACAGGACCAGGCCGTACTGCCAGTACAGCCCGGACAGGGCGAAGACCGGCACGATGTACTGCATCATCTTCTGCGACGACGCCATCGGGTTGTTCGGGTCCATCTGCGGGGTCATGCCGCGCTTCATGCTCTGCCGGACCGTCATGAACGTGGTCGCGGCACTGACCACGACGGTCAGCAGGATCACGATCCGCGGGCCGGTCCCGATCGAGGAGAAGGTCGGCGGCAGGATGGACGTCAGCAGCCGGTCCGCCACCGTGACGACGCCGAAGATCTTGGCGTGCTGCGCGCTGGCCACCACCGCGGGGGTCAGGCCGTACTTCGGCTGGTCCTCGGCGATGGCCCGGAGCACGCCGAACAGGGCGAAGAAGACCGGCAGCTGCGCGACCACGGGAAGGCACCCGGCGAGCGGGTTCGCGCCGTTGTCCTTGTACAGCTTCATGGTCTCTTCGTTGAGCTTCTGCTTGTCGCCCTTGTACTTCTTCTTCAGCTCAGCGACCTGGGGCGCGAGCGCGGTCATCTTCCGCGTCGCGTGCATCTGCTTGATGAACAGCGGCACCAGCAGCAGCCGCATCAGCACGACGAGGATGACGATCGACAGCGCCCATGCCGCCCCGCTGGAGTCGCCGAAGATGGCACCCAGCCCCGCGTGCAGGCGCATGATCACCCATGCGACCGCGTCGTACAGAGGGGTAAGCGGGTTGGTCACGACCTCGCTCCTTGTGCTGGGGGCGTCAGCCGCCCTGCGCGGCGGGGCGGCACTGGGTCAAAGCCGCCCCGGTTAAAGGGATGGCAGCGGCCGATCCGGCAGACCGCTAGCCACGAACCTCGTAGTGCCCCGTGCACCCGCACTGCTTCCAGGGCGTAAGCGCTGCACGAGGGCTCGAACCGGCACCGCGGCCCGAGCATCGGGCTGATGAAGCGCCGGTATGTACCGATCAGGAGCAGCAGGACCCGGGCGGCTGCCGACGGCTGGTCCGGCCGCCGGCCGTCTGGGCTGGTCTCAGGTGAGCTGATCATCGGCTCAGCGCACCCACCTGCCGCCGCAGCAGTGTATTGATCACCAAGTCGAGTTCTGCGGCTAGATCCGACTGGCTTGCGGTTGCGGCCCGCGGATTGGCGCGAACCACAAGCAGGCTACCTTGCGGCAGTGAGTCCACATACCCACGCACGAGCACGCGCAGCCTCCGCCGTACCGTGTTACGGACCACCGCGCCGCCTACAGCCCGGCTCACCACGAATCCCGCCCGGGCCGGTTCCTGCGATCCGTGACGGACCAGCAGGTGCCCGGTCAGCAGGGGGCGGCCGGCCCGGCTGCCGCTCCGCACAGCGGCGGAGAAGTCCTCACGCCGCCGCATCCGGGCCGCCGCGGGAAGCAAGGATGACCTCCCTGGTCTTCGGCCGGGGCACGCAGGTCAGACACTGATCCGCGCGCGGCCCTTACGCCGGCGCGCGGCCAGGACTGCGCGGCCTGCCCTGGTCCGCATGCGCAGCCTGAACCCGTGCGTCTTGGCACGCCGTCGGTTGTTCGGCTGAAACGTACGCTTGCTCACAGGAACTCCAGGTACCGATCTGGGCTTTTGGGCCCGCGAGGGCGATAAGCGCGCAGGCGGGATTGGCCACTGTGGAAGTGGCTGGGTCTGTTCACGGTACGCGCACCCCTGGCCACCGGTCAAACCAGCTTCTGGCCCCGCCCGGCAGGCCGCAGCGCGCCAGAACAGACGGTTTGCCGAACGCCCGCCAGCCCCGGGTCTTAGGCTGTGGACAACGCTCCGGCCGGGGGTGGCCGGCGCCGGGCACGCGGGTCCTGTCCACAGGCACTCTTCCCGCGCGATCCGTGCACACCGCGATATCCGGCGTGCACAACCTGTGGACAAAGCTGTTGATCACATCTGGGGGCGCGAGGGATGGACAACCAATGAGTGAAACAGACCTCGCGGAGGTATGGGCCCGGTCCCTGGACGAGCTCGCGACGATGCAGATAGAGCCACACCAGCGGGCGTGGCTCAAACTGACCCGCCCACTGGGCCTGGTCGAGAACACCGCGCTCATCGCCACGCCCAACGAGTTCGTCAAGGAGCAGCTGGAGACCCGGCTCAGAGCGCTCATCACCCATGCGCTGTCCCGCGAGCTGGGCCGCAGTATCCAGCTGGCGGTAACGGTGGACCCCACGGCCATCACCGCGGCGACGGTCTTCCCCGCCGATCCGGGCCCGGGGGGCGGCCAGGCCGCGGGCCAGGATGACCACGCCGGGGTGCCCGGGCCGCTCGGCAGCTCCGTCGACGGTGCCCCAAACGGCCGGATCCCCCGGCCTGCGGATCCGCTGGGTCCTGATTCCCTGGGCCGCACCGGTTCCCTGGGCAGCGCGGGCCTGTCCGGCATAGCGGGCCCCGGGTCCCAGCCGGCCGGCGGGCAGCCGGGTCACCTGGACCGGCCCGGGGGGCCCGCAGGCGGGGCACCGCTCGGCGGTGCTCCCTTGGGCGGGCCCTTCGATGCGCTGGCCGGCCGGCCGCAGCATGCGGGCGGGCCGCCCGGGCCGCTGCCCGGCGCACCGCGGCCCACCCAGGCCCGGCTCAATCCCAAGTACACCTTCGAGACCTTCGTGATCGGCTCGAGCAACCGGTTCGCGCACGCCGCGGCGGTCGCGGTCGCCGAGGCACCGGCCAAGGCCTACAACCCGCTCTTCGTGTACGGCGACTCCGGCCTCGGCAAGACCCATCTGCTGCACGCCATCGGGCACTACGCCCAGAGCCTCTACCACGGGGTGAAGGTCCGGTACGTCAGCTCCGAAGAGTTCACCAACGATTTCATCAACATGATCAGGGACGGCAAGCAGGACGGCTTCCGCCGCCGGTACCGGGACGTCGACGTGCTCCTGGTGGACGACATCCAGTTCCTGGAGAACAAGGAAGGAACCCAGGAGGAGTTTTTCCACACCTTCAACACCCTGCACAACGCCAGCAAGCAGATCGTGATCTCCAGCGACCGGGCACCCAAGCGGCTGGTCACCCTGGAAGACCGCCTCCGCAGCCGGTTCGAGTGGGGACTGATTACCGACGTCCAGCCGCCGGAGCTGGAAACGCGCATCGCGATCCTGCGGAAGAAGGCCGTCCAGGAAGGCCTGAACGCGCCGCCGGAAGCCCTGGAGTACATCGCCAGCCGCATCTCCACCAACATCCGGGAGCTGGAGGGAGCGCTGATCCGGGTGACCGCGTTCGCCAGCCTGAACCGGCAGTCCGTGGACCTCCAGCTGGCCGAGATCGTGCTGAAGGACCTCATCCCCGAGGCCCAGGGCCCGGAGATCACCGCGGCGACGATCATGGGCCAGACCGCTTCTTATTTCGGTCTGTCCATCGACGACCTGTGCGGCACCTCGCGGTCCCGGGTGCTGGTGACCGCCCGGCAGATCGCCATGTACCTGTGCCGGGAGCTCACGGACCTCTCGCTGCCCAAGATCGGGCAGCAGTTCGGCGGCCGCGACCACACCACCGTGATGCACGCGGACCGGAAAATCCGCAATCTGATGGCAGAACGGCGATCCATCTATAACCAGGTGACAGAACTCACCAACCGAATCAAACAGCAGGCGCGGTCCGGGTGAACAAGCACAGAACAGCGCCGCCCGTCACATTCAGTACACACAGGCTGTGGAAATCTCTGTGGACAGCCTTGGGACGAACAGAGGACAACCCGGGGAAAGCACTGGGCAGCCGCAGGGGAATGTGCGGGAACCAGCCCGCCGTCCCCAGCGCGTCCCCCGCCCTGGCTCCGTCGGGCACAGCTGCTGTGGACGCGCATTCCTGCTCTGAGCTGCGAGGATGCCGTCTATCCCCAGCGTCCACCGAACCTATTGCGACTACGTACTTCTATTCATCAAAGAAACTAACAACGCAACAGGCAAGCTCCGGGCCGCTCACGCTCATGCGCCTACTGCCGCCGTTCCGGCCCAGTCGCCGGAACAGATACCCACGCGGTGGGCAGCTCCAAACCGGTGCCCGAGCCTGAGCAGATAAATCTCCAGAAGGGGAGGCAGCTTCCGGTGAAGATCCAGGTAGAACGCGATGTGCTGGCCGAAGCCGTGGCCTGGACGGCCCGTGCCCTGCCGGCCCGGCCCGCGGTCCCCGTCCTGGCGGGCATCCGCCTGCAGGCGGCCGCGGACCTAATCCTGTCCAGCTTCGACTACGACGTCTCGGCCCAGGCCCGGGTGCCGGTCGAGGCGGAGGAGGAAGGCGAGGCGCTGGTCTCCGGCCGGCTGCTCGCGGAGATCACCCGGAGCCTGCCCGCGCGCCCGGTGGAGATCACCACCGATGGGGCGCGGGCCACGCTGACCTGTGGCAGTGCGACCTTCACCCTGCTCACCATGCCGACCGAGGACTATCCGAGCCTGCCTGAGATGCCGCAGCCGGCCGGGTCCATCGGGAGCGACGCGTTCGCGTCGGCGGTGGGCCAGTCCGCCACCGCGGCCGGGCGCGACGACACGCTGCCCGCGCTGACCGGCGTCCGGATCGAGATCGCGGGCGAGACCCTCACCCTGGTGTCCACCGACCGCTACCGGCTTGCCGTCCGGGAGCTGCGCTGGACCCCGGCCCGGCCGGACCTGTCCGCGGCGGTGCTGGTCCCGGCCCGGGCGCTGGCGGACACCGCGCGGGCCCTCACGGCCGGGGCGGAGGTGTCCATCGCACTCGCGCTGCCGGGCGAGGACGGCGGAACCGGCGAAGGGATGATCGGCTTTGAGGGCGGCGGACGCCGGACCACCACGCGGCTGCTCGGCGGCGACTTCCCCCGTTACGAGTCGCTGCTTCCCAAGCAGGTGAATGCGGTGGCCGAACTCTCGGCCGCGCCGTTCGCCGAGGCGGTCAAGCGCGTCGCCCTGGTCGCCGAGCGCAACACGGCGGTCCGGCTCTCGTTCTCGGCCGGCCAGCTCGTGCTGGAGGCCGGGACGGGTGACGAGGCGCAGGCTGAGGAAGTCATCGACGCCAGCTTCGAAGGCGACGACATCCAGATCGCCTTCAACCCGCAGTACCTGCTGGACGGGCTGACCGCCCTGGACTCCGACATCGCCCGGATCTCGTTCACCGAGTCAGGCAAGCCCGCACTGATCACCGGCAAGCCCGCGACCGACGAGCAGCCCGACTTCCGGTATCTGCTTATGCCGATCCGCCTCGGCAGCTGAGCGGCCCAGTAGTCTCCAGATGTGCACCTGACCCGCCTCGCGCTTACTGACTTCCGGTCCTACGCGGCGGCGGATCTGGCCCTGGACCCGGGCGTCAGCACCCTGCTGGGCGCGAACGGCCAGGGAAAGACCAACGTGGTCGAGGCGGCAGGCTACGTCTCCACCCTGGGCAGCCACCGGGTCGGCACCGATGCGCCGCTGGTCCGGCGGGGCGCTGAGCGGGCCATCCTGCGCGCCGCGATCACCTCGGCCGAGCGGGACAGCCTGGTGGAGATCGAGATCAACCCGGGACGGGCCAACCGGGCCCGGGTGAACCGGGTCGCGGTGCCCCGGCCCCGCCAGGTGCTGGGGATCCTGCGCAGCGTGCTGTTCGCCCCCGAGGATCTGGCCCTGGTCAAGGGTGATCCGGACCAGCGCCGCCGGTACCTCGACGAGCTGCTGGTCACCCGGGCGCCGCGGTACGCCGGGGTGCGCAGCGACTATGAGCGGGTGGTCCGGCAGCGCACCGCATTGCTCAAGTCGGCCCGGTCCCGGATGGGATCGCGGGGCTTCGGCCGCTCAGCCCGCCCGGCCGGGGGCGCTGAGCCACGCGGGGACGGGGACGGGCAGGACATCCCGGCCGGGATGGGCCTGGCGGGTGCGCTCGACGCGTGGGATGAGCACCTCGTGGTCAAGGGGGCGGAGCTGCTCGCCGGCCGCCTCGAGCTGACCGCCGCGCTGCGGCCGCTGCTGACCACGAGCTACGCCGCGGTGTCCGGCGACGACGTCGCCGCGACCATCGTCTACCGCCAGCGCGGCAGCACGAAGAGCGAGGCCACCGCCGGCGACGCGGCACAGCCGCTGGACAGCGGCGAGCCGGCGGCCGACCGCGCGCAGCTGGCCCAGGGCCTGCGCGAGGCCCTGGCCCGGTCGCGGCCGGATGAGCTGGACCGCGGGGTCTGCCTGATCGGCCCGCACCGGGACGACCTGGAGCTGGAGATCGGGAAGCTGCCCTCCCGCGGCTACGCCAGCCACGGCGAATCCTGGTCGATGGCCCTGGCCCTGCGGCTGTCCGGGTATGAGCTGCTCCGCGCGGACGGCGACGACCCGGTGCTGCTGCTCGACGACGTGTTCGCCGAGCTGGACGCCGGCCGCCGTGACCGGCTGGCCAGCCTGGTGGCCGACGCGGAACAGGTCCTGGTCACCGCCGCGGTCCCCGAGGATGTCCCGGTGGCCTTGCGGGGGGCACGGTTTTCCGTTGCGGATGGTGAGGTGACCCGTGCCGACTGAGGACCCCGGGCCGGCCGGCGCGGCGGAAGCCAGCCCGGATCAGGCCAGCACCGATCAGGCCAGCACCGATCAGGCCAGCCCGGATCGGAGCAGCGCCGTCTCGCCCGAGCCGCCCCTCTCGCCGGCCCAGCGGGCCCGGGAAGCGCTCGCCCGGGCGAAGGCGGACGCCCGGGCGCGCGGTGACCTTCCCGCTGCGGGCAGC
>DASQRM010000215.1:0-5089 GCA_035642895.1 Streptosporangiaceae bacterium
CTGCGCCGGGGCACTCGGCGCCGGGCCGACCGCCTTGGTGCCGGTCCCCACCGCCTGCCGGGGCTGGAGCGCGTCGGCCAGGCCCGGCATCTGGGTGCCGAGCAGCTGGCTGATCTGCGCCAGGTGTGAGGAGATGCTCTCCTTCTGCCTGGTCAGGACCTCCACCTCGCGCTGAGACGAGGCGCGGTGCCGCTCGATCTCGGCCTTGGTGTCCGCCAGCAGCTGCTCAGCCTGGGACTTCGCCTGGGCGACGATCTGGTCGGCATTCTTCTTCGCGTTCGTGACCAGCTGCCGCGAGTGCTGGTCGGCTTCGCGCCGGGTCTGCTCCGCCTGGGCACTGGCCTTGGCGGCCCGCTGCTCTGCGGTCGCGGCCCGCTGCTCGGCCTCGCTGACCAGTTTCTGGGTGGCGGACTGGGCCGCCGCGAGCCGCTCGGCCTCCTGCCGCTCCGCTTCCTCCCGGCGGGACGCCAGCTGGATCTCGAACTCGGCCTCGGCCTGGGCCCGCTGCGCCTCGCTCTCCTCCAGGATGCGCTGGGCCTGGCTGCGCATTTCGTCAGCCTGCCGCTTGGAGGTGGTGAGGATCTCGTCGCGCTCCCGCTTGGCGGATGCCTTGAGCTGAGCCACCTCCCGCTCGGTGGTGGTGCGCAGCTTGGCGATGTCCCGCTCGATCGAGGCCCGCTTTTCCGCGACCTCGTGGTCGGCGGTGGCCCGCAGCTTGGCCACTTCCCGCTCGGTGGTCGAGGTCAGCTCGTCCGCCTCGCGCCGGGCCCCCGTCTTGATCGCATCGGCCTCGCGCTCCGCCGACGCCCGCTGCTCGTCCGTCTCCCGCTTGGCGTTGGCCCGCAGTTCGCCCGCCTCGTTCTCGGCCGCGGCCCGGACCTCCGCCGCATCCACCTTGGCCGCCGCGTTGAGCTCGTTGGCCGCGGACCGGGCCTCCTGCGCGATCTCGGTGGCCTGCTCCTCGGCCAGCCGGAGCAGCTGCTCGATGCGGGAGCCCAGGCCGGCATAGGTGGGCCGTTCCTGTTCACGGATCTGCCGGTGAGCGTCGGATAGTTCCTGCTGCAGTGCCTGAACCTGCTCGCGGTGCTGGCGCACCTCGCCGTCAAGTTGCTTGAAGTATTCGTCGACCTGATGCGGGTCGTAACCGCGCATCACCCGCGCGAACTCGCGGGGGGTGGTTTCCTCGAAGAAGTTGCTGAGCTGGGCGTCGATTTCAGGCTGCATGTGGCTTGATCCTGGGTAGACGAGGGGGACGTGCGGGGGCCAAGGGCGTCGGATCCGCTCCGCAGGCCGAGGAGCCTTAACAGGCCGCCCCCAACCCAGCAGGCGCGGAGTGTGTGCCGCTCGCCCGATGCCTGGCAGCATAACCCTACCGGGTCGCCGTTAGCGGCGGCTTCAAGGTTTCCTCTCGCCGCAGATCGGCGCTTTTTGCTTATTAGCGCTCACCCCGATGGGGTTACGTCGATACCAGCGGAACGTGCCCTTGCCGCATACAGCCCCATATCGGGATATTCCCGGACGACCGAGTGGATCAGCCCGCGGTCGGCTCGACCAATTCGGTCAGCACTCCGCCCAGGTCCGCCGGGTGCAGGAACGCGATCGAGGCACCCATCGACCCGTGCCGGGGCCGCTGATCGATCCGGCGGATCTGCGTCGCCCCGATCGAGGCGAGTGCGGCCGTGATATCGGCCACTGCGTAGCCCACATGGTGCATTCCCTCGCCCCGGCGGGCGATGAACTTGCCGACTGGGGTGTCCGGGCTCGTCGGCTCGAGCAGTTGTACCCAGGTCGGGCCGCCTGCACCCTGTCCGACTTGCAGCATCGCCTCCCGGACGCCCTGCTCGAGGTTCTCCTCGCGGCTCATCACGGTCAGCCCGAACGCGGATTCGTAGCGGGCGATCGCCTCGTCCAGATTGCGGCAGGCGATCCCGATGTGATCGATCCGGAGCAGCACGGCCGCCTCCATCCTGGGGTGAGATCCTTTCCCTGGGTATCGTGACAGAGACCCTGGTGCCGCGATCGCCAGGGTGGGCACCGCCGTACTGGACCGGTGCCGGGCAGCGCGGCGGAGGTTGCGGGATGCGGGAAGCAGTGATCACCGGGGGAGCGAGGACGGCCGTGGGCCGGTTGCTCGGCTCGCTGAAGGACTTTACGGCCGCGCAGCTGGGCGGGGTCGTGATCAAGACGGCGCTGGAGCGGGCCGGCCTGTCCGGTGACCAGGCGGACTACGTGATCATGGGCCAGGTGCTCCAGGCCGGGGCGGGGCAGAACCCGGCCCGCCAGGCCGCGGTCGCGGGCGGCATCCCGATGTCGGTGCCGTCCCTGACGATCAACAAGGTGTGCCTGTCCGGGCTGGATGCGATCGCGCTCGCCGCGCAGCTGATCCGGGCGGGTGAGTTCGACGTGGTGGTGGCAGGCGGCATGGAGTCCATGACCGGCGCGCCGCACCTGCTGCCCGGCGCCCGGGCTGGATACAAGTACGGCTCCATCGAACTCCTCGACGCGATGGCCCGCGACGGCCTGACCGACGCGTTTGACCACTCGCCCATGGGTGAGCTCACCGACCGGCACAACGCCAGGCTGGGGATCAGCCGGGCCGAGCAGGACGAGTTCGCGGCGCAGTCGCACCAGCGGGCCGCGACCGCGATCAAGGACGGCCTGCTGGCCGGCGAGATCGTCGGCGTCGCGGTCCCGCAGCGCCGGGGTGAGCCAGTCGTGTTCGATCAGGATGAGGGCGTACGGCCGGATACCACCGCAGAGGCGCTGAGCGCCCTGCGGCCCGCGTTCGCCGCCGACGGCACGATCACGGCCGCCTCCTCCTCGCAGATCTCGGATGGCGCGGCCGCCGTCGTGGTGATGTCGGCCGAGGCGGCGGCGCGCCGCGGTGCGCCGGTCCTGGCCACCGTCGGCGCACACGGTGTGGTGGCCGGCCCGGATACCTCGCTCCAGTCCCAGCCGTCAGGCGCGATCCGGCGCGCGCTCGGCAAGGCCGGCCTGGGGGTATCCGACCTGGACCTGATCGAGATCAACGAGGCCTTCGCCGCGGTCGCCATCCAGTCCATGCGGGACCTGGGCGTCGGGGACGAGAAGGTCAACGTGAACGGCGGGGCCATCGCGCTGGGCCACCCGATCGGGGCGTCCGGCGCCCGGATCGCCCTGCACCTGGTGCACGAGCTCGGCCGGCGCGGCGGCGGGCTGGGCGCGGCCGCGCTGTGCGGCGGCGGCGGCCAGGGCAGCGCGCTGCTGTTCGAGGTGCCCGCCGTGGCCGGGCGTGGCTGAGCTCGGCGCCTCTGTCGCGGACCACGGGCCCATCGGGGACGACGGGCCCATCGGGGACGACGGGCCGGTCGGGGACGACCGGCCGGCCCCGGCGGCAGGCGCCGACCCGGCCGCGGCCATCGAGCGCGCCCGCGGCGGCGACGCGCGGGCCCTGGGCCGCCTCCTGTCACTGGTGGAGAACGGCGCGCCGCAGCTGCGCGCGGTGATGAAGGCGATCGCCCCGCTCACCGGGCAGGCCCGGGTGCTTGGGCTCACCGGCGCGCCGGGGGTAGGCAAGTCCACGGTCACCGGGGCCCTGGTGGCCGCGTACCGGGCGCAGGGGCTGCGGGTCGGGGTGCTGGCCATCGACCCCACGTCGCCGTTCACTGGGGGCGCGCTGCTCGGGGACCGGGTGCGGATGCAGCAGCACGCCACGGATCAGGGAGTATTCATCCGGTCCATGGCCAGCCGTGGTCACCTGGGCGGGCTGGCCGGGGCCACCCCGCAGGCGCTGCGGGTGCTCGACGCGGCCGGGTTCGACGTGGTCCTGGTCGAGACGGTCGGGGTGGGCCAGGCTGAGGTAGAGATCGCGGGTATGGCCGACTCCACCCTGGTCATCGTGGCCCCGGGCCTGGGCGACGCGATCCAGGCGGCCAAGGCGGGCATCCTGGAGATCGGCGACGTGTTCGTGGTCAACAAGAGCGATAAGCCCGGTGCCCAGGAGGCCGTGCGGGACCTGCGCGGCATGATCGCGCTGGCCCGGCGCGGCGAGGGGGACTGGAAGCCCCCGATCGTCTCCACCACGGCGGCCGCCGGCGAGGGCATCGACGAGCTGGTCAGTCAGCTGGATGCGCACCGGACCTGGCTGGGTAGCTCGGGCGAGGGTGAGCGCAGGTGCCAGGCCCGGGCCCGGGAGGAGATCTCGGCGATCGCGCTGACCGAGCTCCGGGCGCGGATGGGCGGGCTGCCCGGGGACGAGCGGATCGACGGGCTGGCCGGCCGGGTCGCCGCCGGCGAGCTGGATCCTTACGCCGCCGCCGACGAGCTCATCGGCCCGGGCCCCGGCTAGCCGGCGGGCCCCCGGCCTCGCCGGTCACGGCGCCTCCGGAGGCCGTGCCATCCGGCACGGGCAGCAGCGGTACCGGAGTGTCGTCCGGCTGGCCGCGGGCGGCGGCCGCAGCGTCGACGGCCGCCTGCATCACCGACTCGCTGCGCAGCCGCGCGTCGTAGGCCTTCTTCCCGCCCCGGGCCCCGAACAGGCGCTTGCTCAGCACCAGGTAGACGACCAGGGCCACATTGACGACGAAAGCGGTCATCCGCAGCGCGGTGACCTTAGCGACCAGTTCGTAGATCTCATACGGGATGCCCGCACAGGTCGCCACCATGGCGAAGTATTCACCCCAGCGCTTGAGGCCCCACAAGGCGATCGCTTCGAGGGCGACCACCACCGCGTACGCGGCCGCGCCGATGGCCAGCCAGGTCAGCGTGCGCTGATCCAGCCTGAACGTGTGCCGGATCAGGCCGACCAGGCCGGAGCGGTTGACGTTGTAGCCCAGTTCGTGCAGCAGTTCTCGGACCTCCGGGTACTCACGGTTGAACTCCCGCTGGATCGTGTACCGCGAATACTTGAACCGCCACACGCCGTAGGCGATGAACCCGAAGATAATCGCGCGCACGAAACGTTCCACAGCGAAGAAACGCAGGATCAGTACGCTGCGCAACTCGCCGTCGCGGCGGACACGGGGGGCCGCCATGGCGGGACCGGACCCGGCCGGCCAGCCCGTCGATCCGCTCGTCCCCGGGCAGCCCGCCCATCCGCGCCCGGAGCTCG
>DASQRM010000216.1:0-30134 GCA_035642895.1 Streptosporangiaceae bacterium
ATGATCGCGATGGCGCTGACCATCAGGCCGCCCGCGCCGAGTCCCTGGATGGCCCGGAACGTGATGAGCTCGGCCATCGACTGGGACAGCCCGGCGGCCGCGGATCCGGCCAGGAAAATCACGATGGCCGTCATGAACAGCTTCTTGCGGCCGTACATGTCGCCGAGCTTCCCGTACAGCGGGGTAGTGATGGTCGACGCGAGCACGTAGGCGGTGACCACCCAGGACAGATGCGCGACGCCGCCCAGGCTGCCCACGATGCGGGGCAGCGCGGTACCCACGATGAGCTGGTCCAGCATGGCCAGCATGATGGCCAGGAGCAGCCCCGGCAGCACCACGAGCACCTCGCGCCGCATCTTCGCGCCGGAACCGGGGGGCGCGGTCGTCGTGTCCGACATGCTGCTCCTCGTCACTTACTTGCCGACCGGCTAGTATGAAATCAGGCTAGGACGCTCGCTAACCGGGCGTCAAGTAAGTTTCGCGGAAGGCGGCCAGTGAGCGCGGAACCAGGGCGGGCGCGGGCGCCCCGGGGGGACACCCGGGAGCGGATCCAGTCCGTGGCCCTCGAACTGTTCGCGGAGCACGGCTACGAGAAGACCTCGCTGCGGGAGATCGCCGAACGGCTCGACGTCACCAAGGCTGCCCTCTACTACCACTTCAAGTCCAAAGAGGACATCGTCCGCAGCTTCACCGAGGACTACGTGACCGACCTGGACGCGCTGATCGCCTGGGGCGCCGCGCAGCCGCCCACCGAGGAGACCCGGGGCCTCCTGCTCGAGCGCTACAGCGTGATCGTCGGCCATCGCCTGGGCGTGATGAGGTTCCTGGAGCAGAACCAGGCCGCCGTCCACCAGCTGATGAGCGAGGGCCAGCGGGACCGCCAGAAGGTGTTCCGGACCCAGTTCGAGCGCCTGCGCGATCTGCTGGCCGGCCCGGACGCCCCGCTCCGGGACCGGGTCCGGGCGTCGGTGGCCGTGGTCTCGGTGGGCATCTCGTGCCTGCTGTTCGACAAGGACGCCGGCGCCCCGGGCGAACTGCACGACATCGTGCTTGAGACGGCCTGCGAGCTGGCCGGGGTCAAGCCTCCGGCGGCTGAGCCGACCGCGGGTTAGCGCCCGCGACCGCGTCCACCAGCGGCAGCACCCGGTAAGGCAGGGGCGTGGCCAGCGCGATCACCGTGGAGGCGCGCTCCACCCCGGCCACGTCCACGATCGCGTCGATGACCCGCTGCAGGTCGGCGTTGG
Organism: Streptosporangiaceae bacterium; assembly: GCA_035642895.1. Taxonomy (GTDB): domain Bacteria; phylum Actinomycetota; class Actinomycetes; order Streptosporangiales; family Streptosporangiaceae; genus RYN-230. Next base: position 1,245 of record DASQRM010000216.1, read on the forward strand.
TGCGGGCCACCACCCGGCAGAGCATGTCGCTGGACCCGGTGATCGTGTGCGCCTCCAGCACTTCGGGGATCGCGGCCAGCCGCCCGGCCACCGGGTCGTGCCCGCCCGGCTGGCGGATCTCCAGCGTGACGAAGGCGGTCACGCCGTGCCCCAGGGCCACCGGGTCCACCTCCGGGCCGTACCCGGTGATCACCCCGCGGGCGTGCAGCCGGTCCAGCCGGGCCTGGACCGTGCCGCGGGCCACGCCGAGCCGGCGCGAGGCCTCCAGCACCCCGACCCGGGGCTCAGCGGCCAGCAGCCCGATGAGCCGGGCATCCAGGCTGTCGATCACCGGGGATCACCTCCGTGGGGCCGGCGCCCAGGAACATCGGCGCATGCTGTACAGCTTTAGCATCGGTTTTCGTTAGAGAATAGACAAATTGATCAGCGAATCAAGTCAGTGTTGCACACACTGCCATGCGAGGCTGATCCTGCTCCCAGGACCACGACGAGCCTGAGGGAGCGTGCCATGAGTGCTGCAGACGAGTTCCCGGTCACCGGTATGGACGCGGTGGTCTTCGCCGTGGGCAACGCGCGGCAGGCGGCGCACTATTACTCGGCCGCGTTCGGGATGCGCTGCGTGGCCTACCGCGGCCCGGAGACCGGGTGCCGCGACGAGACCACGTACGTGCTCGAGTCCGGCCAGGCGCGGTTCGTGCTGCGCGGCCCGGTGCGGCCCGGCACGGCCCTGGCCCGGCACCACGCCGAGCACGGCGACGGGGTGATCGATCTGGCCCTCGGGGTGCAGTCCGCCGAGTCCGCCTACGACTACGCCACCCAGCACGGCGCCCGCGGCCTGGCTGAGCCGCGGATCGTGGAGGACGAGCAGGGCAAAGTGGTGCTGGCCACTATCGCGGCCTACGGGGACACCCAGCACACGCTGGTGGAGCGGTCCTCCTACAGCGGCCCGTACCTGCCCGGGTACATCGCGGCCCGGCCCATCGTGACCCCGCCGGCCGAGCCGCTGTTCACCGCGATCGACCACTGCGTGGGCAACGTGGAACTGGGCCGGATGGACGAGTGGGTGGGCTTCTACCAGCGGGTGATGGGCTTCACGAACATGAAGGAGTTCGTCGGCGACGACATCGCCACCGAGTACTCCGCGCTGATGAGCAAGGTGGTCGCGGACGGCTCGCGGACGGTCAAGTTCCCCATCAACGAGCCCGCGGCGGGCAAGAAGAAGTCCCAGATCGACGAGTACCTGGAGTTCTACGGCGGCCCCGGGGTCCAGCACATCGCGCTGGCCTGCGACGACATCGTGGCCACGGTGCGGGCCATGAAGGCCGCGGGGGTGGAGTTCCTGGACACCCCGGACAGCTATTACGACACCCTCGGCGAGTGGGCCGGGGCCACCCGGGTGGCCGTGGAGACCATGCGTGAACTGCGCATCCTGGCCGACCGGGACGAGGACGGCTACCTGCTGCAGATCTTCACCAAGCCGGTGCAGGACCGGCCCACGGTGTTCTTCGAGCTGATCGAGCGGCACGGCTCGGACGGCTTCGGCAAGGGCAACTTCAAGGCGCTGTTCGAGGCGATCGAGCGGGAGCAGGCCCGGCGCGGGAACCTGTAAGCGCGGCCGCGCCGACCGGTAAGCCCGGTCGGCGCACTCACCGGAACATCAGGTGGTAGCCGTCCTGGCGGAGCTGGCTGATCACCTCGTCGCAGTGCGCCGGGCCGCGCGTCTCGACCTGCAGCAGCACCTCGACCTCGTCCACGCGCAGCCGCGGCGTGACCCGTTCGTGCATCACGTCGAGCACGTTCGCGCCCAGGCCCGCCACAGCGCCGAGCAGGGTGGCCAGGCCGCCGGGGCGGTCCGGGATCCGGCACCGGAAGGTCAGGTAGCGGCCGGCCGCGGCCAGGCCGTGCCGCAGCACCTTGGACAGCAGCAGCGGGTCGATGTTGCCGCCGGACAGCACGGCCACCACCGGCGGCTCGAACATGCCCGGGTTATCCATCAGCCCGGCCACGGCGGCCGCCCCGGCCGGCTCGACCACCTGCTTAGCGCGCTCCAGGCACAGCAGCAGGGCCCGGGACAGGCTCTCCTCGGACACGGTCAGCACGTGCACGCCGAACCCGGAGATGATCCCGAACGGGATCTCCCCGGGCAGGCAGACCGCGATGCCGTCGGCCATGGTCGCGGCGGGCTGCACCCGGACCGGGTGGCCAGCCGCCAGTGACGCCGGGTAGGCCGCGACCGCCTCGGCCTGCACGCCGACCACGGCCACCGACGGGTCGGCGGACTTGACGGCGACAATGACCCCGGCGGCCACGCCGCCCCCGCCGACCGGGATAGCGACGGTGCGGACCTGCGGGCACTGCTCCAGGATCTCCAGCCCGAGGGTGCCCTGGCCCGCCACGATGTCCGGGTGATCGAACGGGTGGATGAACACCGCGCCGCTTTCGGCCGCGTACTCGCGGGCGTACTCCACCGCGTCGTCCACGGTCGCGCCGTGGGAGATGATGTCCGCCCCGTAGCCCCGGGTCGCCTCGATCTTGGGCAGCTGGGCACCCTCCGGCATGATCACGGTGGCCTTCACGCCGAGCAGTTCGGCGGCGAACGCCACCCCCTGGGCGTGGTTGCCGGCGCTGGCCGCCACCACGCCCCGCGCCCGTTCCTCCTCGCTGAGCCGGGAGATCCGCAGGTAACCGCCGCGGGCCTTGAACGAGCCGGTGCGCTGCAGGTTCTCGCATTTGAGGAACACAGGACCGCCGAGCCGCTCGGACAGCACCCGGGAGTGCAGCAGCGGGGTGGGCGGCAGGATCTCGCGCAGTGCCTCGCGAGCGGCGGCCACGTCGTCGGCGCTCACGGTAGAGGAGGTCATCGCCATTCCTGCAGTGTCGCATTCCGCCGGCCGTGACCTGGCCGCCCGGTGCGAACCCGGCGGGGATGCCGGCGGCCGGGACGCCCCGCGGCCGGGATCATCCCCGCGATCACGATCATCCCCGTGGTTACGATGGCCCGTGGTCACGATGGCCCGTGGCCGGTCAAGATGCAGAGCGCGCCGACATGGACGTAATGTCGAAAGGGTGCAGCCAGACAACGAGACTCATGCAGCCGACGGAACCCCGCCCCGCCCCGCCGCCACCACCCTGGGCGAGCTGCGCGCTAGCGGGCACGAGTTCGAGACCGTAAAAGAGGAGCTCCGGCGCAACCTGCTGGCCAGGATGCGCGCCGGTGAGGAGAGATTTCCCGGGATCGTCGGGTTCGACCAGACCGTGCTCCCGCACGTGGAGCGGGCCCTGCTGGCCGGCCACGACACGATCCTGCTGGGTGAGCGCGGCCAGGGGAAGACGCGCCTGATCAGGACGCTGACCGTCCTGCTCGATGAGTGGACGCCCGCGGTCGCGGGCTGTGAGATCAACGACCATCCTTACCAGCCGGTCTGCGCGCGATGCCAGCGCCTGGCCGCAGAGCAGGGCGACGACCTGCCGGTCACGTGGCGGCACCGCAGCGAGCGCTACGGCGAGAAGCTGGCCACCCCGGACACCAGCGTCGGCGACCTGATCGGCGACATCGACCCGGTCAAGGTGGCCGAGGGCCGGACGCTGGGCGACCCCGAGACGATCCACTTCGGCCTGGTCCCGCGGACCAACCGCGGCATCTTCTGCCTCAACGAACTTCCCGACCTGGCCGAGCGCATCCAGGTTGCCCTGCTCAACGTGCTGGAGGAACGGGACATCGGCGTGCGCGGCTACGCGCTGCGGCTGCCGCTGGACCTGATCCTGGTGGCCAGCGCCAACCCCGAGGACTACACCAACCGCGGCCGGATCATCACCCCGCTGAAGGACCGCTTCGGCGCGGAGATCCGTACCCACTACCCGCTCACGCTGGACGAGGAACTCGCGCTGACCCAGCAGGAGGCGCTGGTCGCATGGGACGGCGCCGACCCCGGGGCGGACCTGCCCGAGCACCTAGTGGAGGTTATCGCGCGGTTCACCCGGCTGGTCCGGTCCTCCCCCGCGGTGGACTCGCGATCCGGCGTCTCGGCCCGGTTCGCGATCGCCGCGGCCGAGTCCGTGGCCGCCTCCGCCGTGCGGCGGGCCGCCCTGACCGGGGAAGCCCAGCCGGTGGCCCGGATCTGTGACCTGCCCCCGGTCGTCAGCAGCCTGCGCGGCAAGGTGGAATTCGAGGTCAGCGAGGAAGGCCGGGAAACGGAGGTGCTCGAGCACCTGCTCCGGCGGGCCGTCGCGGACACGTTCCGGTCCCGGCTCGGCAGCGCCGACCTGAGCGGGCTGCTGGCCACCTTCGAGGAAGGCGGCTCGGTGGAGACCGGCGACCTGGTTCCTGCGGCCACGCTGCTGAACCGGATCGGCGAGGTCCCCGGCCTGGCCCGGATCATGGACCGGCTCGGCATGGACGGCGGTGAGTCGTTCGGCGAGGCCGCCGCGGCGCTGGAGTTCGCGCTGGAGGGGCTCTACCTGATGCGGCGGCTGTCCAAGGACGTCATCGACGGCAGTGCGGTATACCGCACATGAGCGGCTTCCGGTACGGCGAGTATCACGACGGGCCGGATCCGCTGGCGGCACCGTTCGACGCCCGCGGCGCCCTGGACGAGCTGGGCGATGCGGTGCTGGACGGCGCGGACCCGTCCAGCGCCCTGCGCGACCTGCTGCGCCGCGGGGTGAACGGCCGCCGCGGCCTGGATGACCTGCTGCGCCGGGTCCGCGACCAGCAGCGCGAGATCCGCGGCCGCGGCCGGCTGGACGGCATCCTGGAAGAAGCGCGGGCACTGCTGGACACCGCGGTCGGCCAGGAGCGGGCCGAGCTGTTCCCCGACCCCAGCGACGAGGCCCGGCTCCGCGAGGACGAGCTGGACGGGCTGCCGTCCGACACCGCGCAGGCCATCCGCAGGCTGGCCGACTACAACTGGCGCAGCCAGACCGCCCGGGAAACCTTCGAGCGGCTCAAGGACCTGCTCCGCAGCGAGGTCCTGGACACCCAGTTCCGCGGCATGAAGGAAGTCCTGCAGCAGCCGGACCCGGAGGCCATGCAGCGGGTCAAGGACATGCTGGCCGACCTCAACCAGATGCTGGAGGCGGACGCCCGGGGTGAGCACACCCAGGCGGACTTCGACAGCTTCATGGACCGCTACGGCGAGATGTTCCCGGAGAACCCGCGCGACCTCGAGGAGCTCGTGGACTCGCTGGTCCGCCGGGCCACCGCCGCGCAGCGGCTGCTCGGCTCGCTCACCGACGGGCAGCGTGACGAGCTGGCCGCGCTGATGGAGCAGACGCTGCAGGACGCCGGGCTGGCCGCGGAGATGTCCCGGCTGTCCGACACGCTGCGGGCCCGGCGGCCGGAGATGGACCAGGCGGCCTGGTCGGGTGACCCGATGACCGGCGACCAGCCGCTCGGCCTGAGCGATGCCACCAGTGCCCTGGCCGACCTCGCTGACCTGGCCGACCTGGAGTCGGAGCTGCGCCAGGACTACCCCGGAGCCCGCCTCGACGACATCGACGAGGCCGCGGTCCGGCGCGCCCTGGGCCGCCAGGCCGTGGACGACATGGAGGCGCTCCGCCGGACCGAGGCCGAGCTGGAGCGGCAGGGCTACCTGCAGCGCAACGCGGGCCAGCTGGAGCTGACCCCCAAGGCGGTGCGGCGGCTGGGCGAGACCGCGCTGCGCCGGGTCTTCGCGGACCTGCCCGAGGGCGGCTATGGGGATCACGAGCAGCGGGACGCCGGGCAGGCCGGGGAGTACACCGGCGCCACCCGCCGCTGGCAGTTCGGCGACGAGCAGGCCATCGACGCGCCGGCCACGGTCCGCAACGCGCTCCTGCGCGAGGCAGGGGTGGCGCGCCGGAGGGTGCCGCCGGGGGAACAGCCGGCCCGGGATCAGTCCCCGGGGGTCCGGCTATCCGGCCGCGACTTCGAGGTCGGCGAGACCCAGCGGCGGGCGTCCGCGGCCGTGTGCCTGCTGGTCGACCTGTCCTACTCGATGGCGCTGCGCGGCACCTGGGGCGCGGCCAAGCAGACCGCGCTGGCCCTGCACGCGCTGGTGCGCAGCCGGTTCCCGCAGGACTCCATCCAGGTCATCGGGTTCTCGAACTACGCCAGGGAGCTGCGCGAGACCGATCTGGCCGGGCTCGGCTGGGACATGGTGCAGGGCACCAACCTGCACCACGCGCTGGTGCTGGCCGGCCGCTACCTGGACCGGCGTCCCGAGCACGACCCGGTGGTCCTCATCGTGACCGACGGCGAGCCGACCGCGCACCTGCGCCGGGACGGGCGATCCTGGTTCGACTGGCCGCCGGCGCCGGAGACGATCCAGCTGACCCTGGCCGAGGTGGACAAGATGACCCGCCGGCACGCCTCGCTGAACGTGTTCATGCTGGCCGACGACGAGCGGCTGACCGACTTCGTGAACGAGGTGGCCCGGCGAAACGGCGGGCGCGTCCTGAACGCGGTGCCGGAACGGCTCGGCGAGTTCGTGGTCCGTGACTTCCTGCGGACTCGCCGGGAGGCGCGCCGCTAGCAGCGCACTGGCAGCGGCACGCCGTTAGCCGCACGCCGTTACCTGCATGCCGTTAGGCGCACGCTGAAAGCTGCAGGCTGTGACCGGTACGGGCGCCGGTAAGAACGAGGGATAGATTTTGCTTTGGGGCTTTTCGGACGTGACGCAGCGGCCTGGATCTCGTAGTAGCGTTCGGCCGTTAAAGCTATGGGCAGGCCGAAGGGGTGGCAGCTGGCCAGGCCTGCATATCTCTGAGGAGGATCACGTGAGTACCGTTACCCAATCAGGCACGCGCTCGTCGGGCAAGCGGGTCGGCGCCCTGATCCTGGCTATCGTGGGCATTCTGCTGCTCATCCTGGCCCTGATCTACGTGGTCACTGAGGCTGGTTCGCTGCCGAGCTTCATCCCCGGCCATATCCAGGGCTCGACCGGCCACCACCCGCTGCGGGCGGGCGTCGCCCTGGTTGTGGGCCTGGTCCTGCTGGGCGGGGCCTGGTGGCTCGGCTTCGGCGGCCGGAAGTCCACCAGTGATAGTTAAGACCCACCGGCGCTAGCTCAGGTCCACCGGGCGCCAGCTCAGCCTCACCGGCGCAACACACGACCCACTGGGCCGCCCCCGACTCAGACGGGGGCGGCCTCACCCTAGGATCAGGGCATGTCTTTTACCGACCGGCTGCTCCTGTGGTTTCATATCGGCTTTGTCATTTTTGCCATTGGCCCGGTCACGATCGCGACCATGTCCACGCCGCGTTATATCCGGGCCCGCAACGTGGACGTGCTCCGCTACCTGTCGCGGATGACCCGGATCTTCGGGGCGGCGTCGCTCGGCGTGCTGCTGTTCGGCGTTATCGCGGGCCAGTCCCTGCACGACATGACCAAGGCGTGGGTGACCGCGTCGCTGACCCTGTTCGTGGTGGCCCTGGTCCTGCTGATGCTCATCATGCGCGACCAGCACAAGGCGATCGCCGCCGTCGAAGCCAGCCTCGCCGCCGGCTCCGGGATACCCGCCGGGGAAGCGGCCGCGTTGGCTCCGGCGGCCAGTTCCGCACGGGCCGGCCGCCCGGAGCCCACGGCGGCGGACGTCGAGCCCGCGCCGGCCGAGGAGCCCGTCACCGCTACCGTCGCCGCGGGCGGGGGCGCCACCGGGAGCGGCGCCACGGGCGGGGGCGCCACGGGCGGGGAGTCCCCGGGCACCGCCACCGCGGCGCAGGTCCTCGTAGCCACGGTGGAGCGCGGCCGGATCGCCTCGCTGGCCGGCGTGGTCAGCCTGATCTGGCTGGTCATCCTGGTGCTGATGGTCTGGCGACCCTGAACGTTACTGGCCCGCCAGCTGGTCTGGCGACCCTGAGCGTTACAGGCCGGCCAGCGCCTGGCGGAGATCTTCCAGCAGGTCTGCAGCGGTCTCGATGCCGACCGACAGCCTGATCAGGTCGTCGGGCACCTCCAGCGGTGAGCCGGCCGCGGAGGCGTGCGTCATCCGGCCCGGGTGCTCGACGAGCGACTCCACCCCGCCGAGAGACTCCCCCAGCGTGAACAGCCGGGTCCGGCCGCAGGCCGCGACGGCGGCTGACTCGCCGCCCCGGACCCGGAACGACACCATTCCGCCGAAGTCACGCATCTGCTTGGCCGCCACCTCGTGGCCCGGGTGGCTGGGCAGTCCCGGGTAGCGCACGTCCGTGACCGCCGGGTGGCTGGTCAGCATGTCCGCCACCCGGGCCGCGTTCCGCGAGTGCTGGTCCATGCGGACGGCCAGGGTCTTCACGCCGCGCAACGTCAGCCACGCGTCGAACGGGCCAGCCACCGCGCCCGTCGTGTTCTGCAGGAAGGCCAGGCGCTCGCCGAGCGCCTGGTCCGCTACCACGACCGCCCCGCCGACCACATCCGAGTGGCCGCCGAGGTACTTCGTGGTGGAGTGGACCACCGCGTCCGCGCCCAGCGCGAGCGGCTGCTGCAGGTACGGGGAGGCGAACGTGTTGTCCACCACCAGCAGTGCGCCCGCCTGATGCGCGACGTCCGCGAGCGCGCTGATGTCCGCGATGGACAGCAGCGGGTTAGTCGGGGTTTCGGCCCACAGCACCCGGGCCGGGCGCTCGGCGAGCGCGTCCGCGACCGCAGCGATGTCGCTGATCCGCACCGGCCGGTAGCTCACGCCCCACTCGGCCAGGACCCGGGCCATGAGCCGGAATGTCCCGCCGTACGCGTCGTCGGGGATGACCACATGATCCCCGGGAGCGCACACCGCCCGCAGCAGGCAGTCCTCGGCCGCCATCCCGGACGCGAACGCCAGCGCGCGACGGCCACCCTCCAGCGCGGCCAGGCACTCCTCCAGGGCGTGGCGGGTAGGGTTCGCGGTCCGCGAGTACTCGTAGCCGTCGCGGAGCCCGCCGACCCCGTCCTGCTTGTACGTGGACACCTGGTAGATGGGCGGGACCACGGCACCGGTCTGCGGGTCAGGCTCCTGGCCCGCGTGAATGGCCAGCGTCTCGAACCCGTCTGGGTGGCTGGCTGAGTTTCCGCCCGGACCTCCGCCAGGGTTCCCGTCCGGGTCTGCGGCTGAGTTGATCGTCACGCACCACACTCTGCCACGGCGCGACCCCTGGTCAGCCCAACTCGGCCCCGGGGGACGGGTCAGGTACTCGCGGCCAGGAAGGTCAGCACGTCCTGCCGGGTGATCATGCCGGACGGGCGGCCGTCCACCAGGACCACCGCGGCGCCCGCCTTCTCCAGTGCGCCCACCGCCCGGCTCACCGGCTCACCCGAGCCCACCATGGGCAGGGGCGGCGACATGTGCCCTTCGATCGGGTCGTGCGGCCGGGCCCGGCCGGAGACCAGCGCGTCCAGCAGGTCACTTTCCACGATGGAGCCGAGCACCTCGGCGGCCATGACCGGCGGCTCCTCCTTCATGACCGGCAACTGGGAGACGTTGTACTCGCGCAGCAGGCCGATCGCGGCCGAGACCGTTTCCTCCGGGTGGGCATGCACGAACTCCGGCAGCCCGGGCAGCTTCCGGTTCAGCACGTCAGCGACCCGGGGCTCCTTGGTCTCGGAGGTGAGGAAGCCGTAGTCGGCCATCCACTCGTCGTTGAAGATCTTCGCCAGGTAACCGCGCCCAGTATCCGGGAGCAGCACCACGATCACATCATCTGGCCCCGCGGCCGCGGCCGCACGCAGCGCGGCCACCACGGCCAGGCCGCACGATCCGCCGGTGAGCAGCGCCTCCTCCCGGGCCAGCCTGCGGGTCATCAAGAACGACTCGGCGTCGCTGACCGCCATCACCTCGTCGCACACGGCGGGATCGTAGTTGGCCGGCCAGAGGTCCTCACCCACCCCCTCGACCAGGTAGGGCCGCCCGGTGCCGCCGGAGTACACGGAGCCCTCCGGGTCGGCCCCGATCACCCGGACCCGGCCACCGGACACCTCCTTGAGGTAGCGGCCGGTCCCGGTGATGGTGCCGCCGGTGCCGATGCCCGCCACGAAGTGGGTGACCCGGCCGTCCGTCTGGGCCCAGATTTCCGGGCCGGTGGAGTGGTAATGCGAGGCCGGGTTCTCGGGGTTGGCGTACTGGTCCGGCTTCCAGCCGCCCGGGGTCTCCTCGGCCAGCCGGCTGGACACCGAATAGTAGGAATCGGGGTGCTCGGGGGACACGGTGCCCGGGCAGACCACGACCTCGGCGCCGTAGGCCCGGAGCACGCTGATCTTGTCCTGGCCGACCTTGTCCGGGCACACGAACAGGCACCGGTAGCCCTTCTGGGCGGCCACGATGGCCAGGCCGACCCCGGTGTTCCCGGAGGTGGGCTCCACGATGGTGCCGCCCGGGCGGAGCGCGCCGGAGGCCTCCGCCGCCTCCACCATCCGCAGTGCGATCCGGTCCTTCACCGAACCGCCCGGGTTGAAATACTCGACCTTGGCCAGCACGGCCGGGGCCTGCCCCCCGCCCACGGCCTTCGTCACTGCCTGCAGCCTGACCAGCGGAGTGTTCCCGACCAGTTCGATCAGGGACTCATGGACCTGCATCGCCACCACCTTGATCGGGACCACGGGCTCGGTCTTGGATGCCCAGGGGGCCGGCGGGCCGCCCGGGCGGGTTCAGAACCAGACGCTATCCCAGCTGACCAGCATGACTGTCCCCACCCGGCCCACCCGGGGATGATAGTCAGGCTTGCAGTGGTTTAAGCTACTGGTCAGTAATTTGACGGCCGCGTGCCCACACCCGTGATCCGCACCCGTCCGCAGCGGCAGCAAGGGAGCCCGCCATGCCCGAGGCAGTCATCGTCGCCACCGCACGCTCGCCCATCGGCCGGGCCTTCAAGGGATCGCTCACCCCGATCCGCCCCGACGATCTCACCGTGCAGCTGGTATCGGCGGCCCTGGCCAAGATCCCGCAGCTCAGCCCGGACGACATCGACGACCTCATGCTCGGCTGCGGCCTGCCCGGCGGCGAGCAGGGCTTCAACATGGCGCGCGTGGTCGCCGTGCTGCTCGGTTACGACAACCTGCCCGGCACCACGGTGACCAGGTACTGCTCCTCCTCACTGCAGACCACCCGGATGGCCTACCACGCCATCAAGGCCGGCGAGGGTGACGTGTTCATCTCAGCCGGCGTGGAGTGCGTCAGCCGTTTCGCGGCCGGCAGCAGCGACAGCTGGCCCGACACGCACAATCCCCTCTTCGCGGACGCGGAGGCCCGGTCCGGGGCGCTCGGGGCGGGCGGCGTCCCGGTCTGGCACGACCCCCGGAAGGACTCCACGATCCCGGACGTCTACATCGCCATGGGCCAGACGGCGGAGAACGTCGCCGCGCTGCGCGGGATCTCGCGGGCGGCCCAGGATGAGTTCGGCGTCCGGTCGCAGAACCTGGCCGAGAAGGCACTCGCCAACGGGTTCTGGCAGCGGGACATCACCCCCGTCACCCTGCCGGACGGGACCGTGGTGAGCGCCGACGACGGCCCTCGGCCCGGGACCACCCTGGAGAAGGTGGCCACCCTGAAGCCGGTGTTCCGCCCGGACGGGACCGTCACCGCCGGGAACTGCTGCCCGCTCAACGACGGCGCGGCCGCGGTGGTAGTGATGAGCGACGTGAAGGCGGCCCAGCTCGGCATTACCCCGCTGGCCAGGATCGTCTCGACCGGCGTGACTGGGCTGTCCCCGGAGATCATGGGACTCGGGCCGGTCCAGGCGTCCCGGCAGGCGCTGACCCGGGCCGGGATGACCATCGACGACATCGACCTGGTGGAGATCAACGAGGCGTTCGCGGCACAGGTCATCCCGTCCGCCGCCGACCTCGGCATCGACCTCGACAAGCTCAACGTGAACGGCGGGGCCATCGCGGTCGGTCACCCCTTCGGCATGACCGGGGCGCGCATCACCTCCACCCTGCTGAACAGCCTCCAGTTCCACGACAAGACCTTCGGCCTGGAGACCATGTGCGTGGGCGGCGGACAGGGCATGGCCATGATCGTGGAGCGGCTCTCCTAAGAGACACCCAGGTGAAGCCCGACTATCCGGGGCATTGCGGAAGGCTTAAGCCAGGGGGTTGTCAGGGGCCGACCGGTGGTGCAGGCTCGACAGGGAGAGCAGCCTGCCCCTGGAGGTGGCCATGTCACTGAATCACTCTCCGGAGATGCACAAGAACATCATTGCCCGGATCCCCTCGGTGACCGGGCGCGAGCTCCGCGAGTGGTTCATCCGGCTGGAATCCGGGCCCCCGTTCTCCCGCTGTGAAGAACGGGCGCACTGGCTGTCCGACGAGCATGGGCTGTCGCACGGGTACGCTTCGGCGATCGTGCACGAGTATGAGTTCCGCCGCCGTCTGCGGCTGAACAGCGCGTGAGCTGCGCTGGCCCGACCAGTGCAGCAAGACCAGTGCGGCTAGGCCCGTGCAGCTAGACCGCGCCCGGGAGTTCCTGCGTGCCAACCACCGGGCCGTGCTGGCGACGACCCGCGCCGATGGGCGGCCTCAGCTGTCCCCGGTGCTGTGCGGCGTGGATCCCGCTGGGCGGGCACTCATCAGCACCCGCGAGACCGCGGTGAAGACCAGGAACCTGCGGCGTAACCCGCTGGCTGCACTCTGCGTGGTTACCGATGCCTTCTTCGGCGGGTGGGTCCAGGTCGAGGGCAAGGCGGAGATCGTTTCGCTGCCCGAGGCGATGGAGCTGCTGGTCGAGTACTACCGGCTGGTCTCGGGCGAGCACCCGGACTGGGATGAATACCGCGCGACCATGCAGCGGGACCGCAGGTGCGTGATCCGGATCGAGATCGACCGGGCCGGGCCAGACATCAGCGGCTAGGCCCGGGTGGCCGCCGCCCCACCACCTTCCGCCCGCCCCCACCACCTTCCGCCCGCCCGCGCCACCTTCCGGCCGCCCGCGCCACTCCCCGCCGATCAGAGCCGTTCCCCCCGATCAGAGCCGTTCCCCCCGATCAGAGCCGTCTCACGGCTCACCATCGTCTCGTATGCCACCTGTACCGGCTGTGGTGACGCTCAGGCTGGCCAAATCAGCCGCCAGGCACTGCAGGTTCACGCCCGATGCTGCAATACTGCGCACACTCAGGCGGCGTGACGGTGCGCGAACACAAGTTAGATCACCGAGCCGAATGGGGCAACTGTGGCCAAACAAGATTCGCCCCGGGTTGCTCTCAGCGCGACCGGAGTTCCCGTACAACAACCATGCTGCTCATGACAGGTATGGCCAGATTTTGCTGACTGAGGATTTAAGCCGAGAACATGATCGGCAACGGCGTGAATGGCGTGGCCTTATCGCACTGAGTGCCGTGATACCCGGCCGTGTGCGACAAGCGAACGACGCGTATGCCGTGGCCAGCAGGCTTTCCCGGCCAGATCAGGGCAGCTCGGGGACCACTTGGTCACGAGTGCCCCCGGTCGGAGTCGAACCGACACTGGGGACCCTTTTAGGGGGCCGGCCTCTTCCCTTGGGCTACGGGGGCTGGGTAATAATACCCCGGAGCGTCTGAGCGACTCTCGGGCAGCCGAATTGATACAGAATGTTTCGCCCGGGGGGAGTTATCTATTTTCACTTAGACGCCGAATGCAAAGCGTAACCATTTCGATTACGTTCGACGGCGTTTGCTTACGGAGCGTTACCGACCCACCTCAATGCGCCGAGACAGCACCCATGCCAGCCTTCAGGCGAGCTCGCCTGAAGACCGTATCCAGCATGCCAGGGGTGACCCGGCCAGTGAACGTATTCTGCTGACTCGGGTGATAACAGCCGATCAGAATCAGCTCGCGGCCGGGTCCGGGGCCGGGCAGCGTGACCTCCACACCGTGCCCGAAGGCTGGCCGGGGCCGGGGCGGCGGGTAACCGGAATCACGCAGCACCGGCCACAGTGCCTGCCAGGCGTACCCGCCCAGGCAGACGATGGCGCGAAGCGTCCCGCTCAGGAAGCCGATCTCCGCGATCAGCCAGGGAGCGCACGTGTCGCGCTCAGTCACGGTGGGCTTATTGGCCGGCGGGGCGCACCGGACCGCAGCACCAACCCAGGTGTCCAGGAGCTGCTGCCCGTCCCCCGCGCTGACGCTGGCCGCCTGGGCGGCCAGGCCGCAGCGATGCAGCGAGGCAAAGAGCACGTCTCCGCTCCGGTCCCCGGTGAAGATCCGCCCGGTCCGGTTCCCGCCGTGTGCGGCGGGCGCCAAGCCCACGATCAGGATGCGTGCGTGCTCATCCCCCCAGCCGGCGACCGGGCGCCCCCAGTACGGTTCGTCGCTGTGCGCCCGGCGCTTGACCCGGGCTACCTGCTCCCGCCACTCGACCAGCCGGGGACAGGCGCGGCAGACGGACTCCCTGGCCACCAGTTCGGCCAGCGTGCCGGTCCCGTCCGCCAGCTCGCGCACCCCAGCGGGGTCGTGGGCCACGGGTGTATCCGGGGTCGCGGGGTCATCCGGCCAGCCAGATCCGGGCCCGGCCGGGCCCCCGAGATTCACCGGCGCACTCCGGCCGCCAGCGACCAGGCGATCCCGTCCAGGATGTCGTGCTCGCTGGCCAGCACTTCCCCGAACCCGAACCGCCGCATGATCTGGTCCAGCACCATGGCTCCGCCCCCGATCACATCGACCCGGCCCGGGTGCATCACCCCCAGCGCCGCCCGCTCCTGCCGGGTCTGGCTCAGCAGTCGCCGGGTCTGCGCGGCGACCTGCGCTGCGGATACCCGGGCGTGGTGGATCCGGGCCGAGTCGTACTCCCCGAGCCCCAGGGCCAGCCCAGCCACCGTGGTCACCGAGCCGGCCAGGCCCACCAGGGTCCGGGCGGTGTCAACCGGCAGGGCCCTGGCCACCGCGTCCAGGGCCGCGTCGATATCGGCGGCCGCCGCGCTGATCTCGGCCGGCCGGGGTGGGTCGGAGTGCAGGTGACGCTCGGTCAGCCGGACACAGCCGATGTCCACCGACACCGCGCTGACTCCCGCGGGCCCGACCGCCCCCGTGATCAGGTCAGCTGGGGCCCGCTCAGCCGGGGGTTGCCCGTCGCCCACCACGAACTCCGTGGAGCCTCCGCCGATGTCCACCACCAGGTAAGGCCCGCCACCCGGCCGGGCCGATCCGCCGCCGAATTCGGCCGTGGCCCCCACGAACGACAGGTACGCCTCTTCCTCCCCGCTGAGCACCTCGGGCTCGAGGCCGAGCACGCCGCTCACCCCGTGGACGAAGTCGGCGGCGTTGGCCGCGTCCCGGGTGGCGCTGGTGGCGACCATCCGCACCGCCACCGCGGAGCGGTCCCCGATGATGCGGGCGTACCCGCGCAGCGCCCGCAGGGTGCGCTCGAGCGCCTCCGGAGCCAGCCGCCCGGTGGAATCCACCCCCTGACCCAGCCGGACGATCTCCATCCGCCGGTCCACATCGGTGAGCCGGCCCGCCTCCGGATCGACGTCCGCCACCAGCAGCCGCAGCGAATTGGTACCGCAGTCGATCGCCGCGACTCTCACGGGACGCACGGGCCGTGCGCCCACCATTTGCCCGCCGCGTCGGCCGCTTCCCGGCCCAGCGGGTTAGCGCCGGGCACGGCGAGCGCGTGCGCGACCAGGGCGTGCAGGCATTTCACCCGGTCCGGCATGCCGCCCGCGCTCTGCATGCCGGGCGGGAGAGGCTCCACCCCGGCCGCCGCCGCGGCGGCGGAGCGCCGTTCCACGTAGTCACGGTGCGCGGCCTGCTGCGCGGCGCGCAACGCCGGCTCGGCGGCCAGCCGCTGCTGCATATCCCGCATCAGGCCACCAGATTCAAGCCGACTCACCGCGGCGGCTGCCCGCGGGCAGGTGAGGTAGAACAACGTCGGGAAGGGGGTGCCGTCGTCCAGCCGGGGCGCCGTCTCCACCACGTCAGGCCGTCCGCAAGGGCAGCGGTGCGCCACCCCCCGCAGTCCCCGGGGCGGCCGGCCGAGCTGCTCCCCGACCACCGCCGCGTCCCGGGCCAGCGCCGAATCCCCCACCATCCCGGGGTTATCGGCCATGCGACGCGCCCTGACCGGCACCGCCCTGACCGGCACCGCCCTGGCCCGCACTGCCGTGGCCCGCACTGCCGTGACCGGTACTGCCGTGGCCCGCACTGCCTTCACCGGCGCTGCCCTGGTCGGCCTGGCGGACCGAATGCCACAACCGCTCGTACCAGGGGGTACTCGCGGCCGCGGCTGCGGCGGCGCTGACACCGGCCGGCCGGCCGCCAATGATCACGTAGCAGCTGGCTCCGGGCAGGCACATATGCAGCCGGTCCTGGGCCTGCTGCTCGATGTACGCGGGCTCGTTCAGCCGCAGGGCCTCGGCCCGCAGCCGCGCGAGCTCGGCCGTGGTCGACTGGCTCTGCGCCTGGAGCTGGTCGATCTGGCGGCGCTGGGCGATGTACTCCCGCACCGGGTAGGCGAGGCTCAGCGCGATGGCGCAGACGACCACGGCCAGCACGGCGGCCCGGCTGGTGAACCGGGGCCGTTCTGGCGGCGGCGGCCGCCTGGGCTGCGCGCCGGGCATCACTCAGCCGCGGTCCAGCGGGGGAACGCAGCGGCGCCCGCGTAGCTGGCCGCGTCGTCGAGGAGTTCCTCGATGCGCATCAGCTGGTTGTACTTGGCGACCCGCTCACCGCGGGCCGGTGCTCCCGACTTGATCTGGCCAGCGTTGACCGCGACGGCGAGGTCGGCGATGGTCGTGTCGTCCGTCTCCCCCGAGCGATGCGAGATCATGCAGCTGAACCCGCTGCGCTGGGCCATGGCCACCGCGTCGAGGGTCTCGCTGATCGACCCGATCTGGTTCACCTTGACCAGCAGCGCGTTCGCGGCGCGCTCGGCGATGCCCCGGCGGAGCCGTTCCGGGTTGGTGACGAACAGGTCGTCGCCGACGATCTGCACCCGGTCCCCGACCGCTGCGGTCAGCGCCTGCCACCCGGCCCAGTCCTCCTCGGACAGCGGGTCCTCGAGCGACACGATCGGATAGGCGTCCAGCCACTCGGTGTAGATGCGGGTCATCTCGGCCGCGTCCCGGGCCGCGCCTTCGAACTGGTAGGCGCCCTCGGAGTGGAACTCGGTGGCCGCGGCGTCGATGGCCAGCGCCACGTCGAGGCCGGGAGTGAACCCGGCCTTGCCGATCGCCTCGACGATCAGGTCCAGCGCGGCCCGGTTGTTCTCCAGGTCGGGGGCGAAGCCCCCCTCGTCCCCGACTCCGGTGGACAGGCCGTGCTGCTTCAGCACGGCCTTCAGCGCGTGGTAGGTCTCCGCGCCCCACTGGACCGCCTCGGTGAACGTGGCCGCGCCGATCGGCGCGATCATGAACTCCTGGATATCCACGCTGTTGTCCGCGTGCGCCCCGCCATTGAGGATGTTCATCATGGGTACCGGCAGCAGGTACGCGTTGGGGCCGCCCAGGTAGCGGAACAGCGGCAGGCCGGCGGACTGCGCGGCGGCCTTGGCCACCGCCATGCTCACGCCGGTGACCGCGTTCGCGCCCAGCCGGGACTTGTCCGGAGTCCGGTCCAGGTCGATCATGGCCTGGTCGATCATGCGCTGGTCGTCGGCGTCGTAGCCGAGCAACTCGGGCTGGATCTCGTCGATGATGCCCTGGACGGCCTTGGCGACCCCTTTGCCGCCGTACTCGTCTCCGCCGTCCCGCAGTTCCACCGCCTCGAAGGCGCCGGTGGACGCCCCGCTCGGGGCGGCGGCGCGGCCCAGCGAGCCGTCGTCGAGGGCGACCTCGACTTCGAGAGTGGGGTTTCCGCGGGAATCCAGAATCTGCCTGGCGTGCACCGCCTCGATCGAGGCCACAACGACTCCTGAAGCTCGGCTGACTTGTCCGTAAAGGAGCCTAGTGGAGTCGCGGCAGCCCCGAGCACCGGCCACGCCGTCCCGGGAGGGCGGTCTCAGCCTGCGGTCTGCCCGTCGGCTTCCCAGCGACGCACCAGATCCGCGTAGCGGCGGGCGGCGGCGCGCAGTTCGAGCTCGGGGTCGAGGCCGGCCTCCCGGGCCTGGGCCACCAGCTCGAACAGTTCCGCCCCGAGCCGGCTGCCCTCATCGGGGCCGCCGGGGACGGCCAGATCCGGGGGGATGCCCGCCCGTTCAGCGCGGCGCTGCAGCTGGGCGGCCAGGGCCAGCGCAGGCTGGCCGAATGGCACCCCGGCCAGCGCCGAGGCGGGTCCGTCCCCGGTGGCCCGCTCGGCGGCCTTGATCGCGTCCCAGTTGCGGGTCACGTCGTCCGCACCGGACACGGTCACATCCCCGAACACGTGCGGGTGCCGCCGGACGAGCTTGGTCACGATGGCGTCAGCCACGTCATCCACGGTGAACCCGGTGCCGTCGGTACGCTCAGCGGCGACCCGCGCGTGGAACATCACCTGGAGCAGGACATCGCCGAGCTCCTCGCGCAGCGCCACCCGGTCGCCGCTTTCCAGCGCGTCCAGCGCCTCGTAGGACTCCTCGATCAGGTACGGCGCCAGCGACTCGTGCGTCTGCCTGGCATCCCACGGGCATCGCCGGCGCAGGGTGTCCATCACTGACACCAGGGTCAGCAGCTCCCCGCCGGGCAGCGCCGAGGAGCCGTACAGCACCTCGACCGCGGTATCACCCGGGCCCTCCGGCCCACCCAGCTCGTCAGCCAGGGCCAGCGGTCCCGGGGTCACCCTCGCGGGCTGGCCGGGCGGGTCAGGGGAGCAGAGCCACACCACGGTGCCGGCCGTCCCGGCGACCGCCCGGGTGAGCAGCCGGGCCAGGGCCGCCGGATCGGCCGGCCCGCCACCGGCGCGCTCGCCATCAGCATCCCCCGCCAGCAGCTCCCAGCCGATCCCGGCCTCGTCCAGTGCGGGCAGCAGCGGGTGATCGGCCGCCGGGGCCAGCACCCGCGAGGCACCGGCCAGGGTCTGCCAGGCCGGCCAGCTGAGCAGCCCGGCCCGGACCGTGGGCGCGGTGACCAGGAGCACCAGCCGCGCGTCCGCCCCGGTCGGCCCGGCCACGTCGTGTCCTAGCAAGCCGGCGTCAGCTGCGGGGAGGCGCTCGGAGATGCACTGGGGCTGGGGGAGGCGGTACCGGAGGCCGCTGCCAGCTTGTTAGGCGCGGGGACCACGGAGACCTGGCTGTAGTCGAGCTGTCCGAACTGCGGATTGACCGAGATACCCATGCTCTTGGCCGCCCGGCACTGGTACTGGTTGAACGTGGTGCCCAGCGTCTGCAGCGCCGCGGAGTCGGTCGGCAGTTTCCCGCCGTCCAGCCGCGCCAGCAGCTGGTTCTGGATCGCCACGTAGCGGCCGAGCTCGGGCAGCTGGTCCGGCGGCACCCCGTTAGCGATGGCCAGATCGGTGAGCGTGACCCCGCTCTGCTTGGCCTGTGCGGCCGCGGAGGCGAGGGCCGCCTGCTCCTGGCTGCGGGTGATGGTCAGGTGGTTGCGCTCCGCCATCCGCTCCCGGACCCGGAACCGGAGCAGCCAGCTGAGCACCTCCTGCGGCATCTGCGACGCCGGGAACTGGAGCTGGACCTTGGCCTTGTGCGCCTTGTAGGCGGCATCCAGGTTGCTCACCTCGGCCGACACGGTGGCCGTGGGAATCCGCGACGTGTCCGTGACGGCCGCCGCGCCCAGCCGGACGGTCCCGCAGGCGGACAGCGCGAGCGCCGCGGCCAGCGCCGCGGCGGTCAGGGTGATGGGGGTGCGGAGCACGACGGCGTCCCTTCCTATCCCTCAGATGTCACCGGTGCGTCAGGCTCGAAAACAGCCTCGATGAGCTGGCCGCACCAGGTCAGGAGTTCAGTGTCCCGGAGCAGCGGGGCACCCGGCGGGGCGGGCTGTCCCGGGCGCCGGCCCGATCCCGCCCTGGGCACCGGTACGAGCATGTTACGCATGGCCGGCTTGAGCACTGTCTTCGGGTACAGCCGCTCGACCCGGACCTGCCGCGAGTCAGGCAGCTCGACCGGGGAGAAGCGGATGAAGGTGCCCTGCTGGACGATGTCGGTCAGCCCGGCCCGCCGGGCCCGGGCCCGGAGCCGGGCCACCGACAGCAGGTTCTCGACCGGCTCTGGCGGCGGCCCGTACCGGTCGGCCAGCTCGTCCCGCACCTCGGCCACGTCCTCTTCGGAGTCGATGGCCGCGACCCGGGTGTAGGCCTCCAGCCGGAGCCGCTCGCCGGGTACGTAGTCGTGCGGGATGTGCGCGTTGACCGGCAGCTCGACCCGGACCTCGGGCCGCTCGGCCGGCCCGTCGCCTTTCAGCTCGGTGACCGCCTCGCCGATCATCCGGACGTACAGGTCGAACCCGACCCCGGCGATGTGCCCGGACTGCTCGCCGCCGAGCAGGTTGCCCGCCCCGCGGATCTCCAGGTCCTTCAGGGCCACGTACATACCCGCCCCGGCCTCGGTGTGCTGGGCGATGGTGGCCAGCCGCTCGTGCGCGGTCTCGGTCAGCGGGACCTCGGGCGGGTACAGGAAGTAGGCGTACCCGCGCTCGGTGCCGCGGCCGACCCGGCCGCGCAACTGGTGGAGCTGAGGCAGTCCGTATACGTCGGCCCGGTCCACGATCAGGGTGTTGGCGTTGGGGATGTCCAGCCCGGATTCGATGATCGTGGTGGACACCAGGACGTCGAACTTCCGGTCCAGGAAGTCGCCCATGATCTTCTC
This sequence comes from Streptosporangiaceae bacterium, assembly GCA_035642895.1. Lineage (GTDB taxonomy): Bacteria > Actinomycetota > Actinomycetes > Streptosporangiales > Streptosporangiaceae > RYN-230. The sequence continues at coordinate 21,819 of DASQRM010000216.1, forward strand.
AAGCGTGTGCTCGTTCATCTGGCCGTGGGCGATCGCCACGCGGGCTTCGGGGACCAGTTCAGCGAGCCGGGCGGCCACCCGGTTGATCGAGCTCACCCGGTTGTGCACGAAGAAGACCTGGCCGTCGCGGAGCAGCTCACGCCGGATGGCCGCGCCAATCTGCTTCTCGTCGTACGGACCGACCAGGGTGAGCACCGGATGACGCTCCTCGGGCGGGGTGAGGATGGTGGACATCTCCCGGATGCCGGCGATGCCCATCTCCAGCGTGCGCGGGATCGGGGTGGCCGACATGGCCAGCACGTCGACCTCGGTGCGCATCCGCTTGAGATACTCCTTGTGCTCCACCCCGAACCGCTGCTCCTCGTCGAGGATGACCAGCCCCAGCCGGGCGAACCTGGTGTCCGGGGACAGCAGCCGGTGCGTGCCGACCACCACATCCACCTTGCCCTCGGCCATGGCTTCCCGGACCCGGGCCGCCTCGGCGTCGCTGGAGAACCGGGACAGCATCGCGACCGTGACCGGGAAGGGCGCGAACCGCTCGCTGAACGTCGCGTAGTGCTGCTGCGCCAGCAGCGTGGTCGGCACCAGCACCGCGACCTGGCTGCCGTCCTGGACCGCCTTGAACGCGGCACGGACCGCGATCTCCGTCTTGCCGTAACCGACGTCCCCGCAGATCAGCCGGTCCATCGGAGCGGACCGCTCCATGTCCCGCTTGACCTCGTCGATGGCGGCCAGCTGGTCGGGGGTCTCCACGTACGGGAACGCGTCCTCGAGTTCGCGCTGCCACGGGGTGTCCGCGCCGAACGCGTGCCCGGGCGAGGCCATCCGGGCCGAATACAGCCGGATCAGCTCGGCCGCGATCTGCCGGACCGCCTTGCGCGCCCGGCCCTTGGTCTTGGCCCAGTCGGCCCCGCCCAGCCGGTGCAGGCTGGGCGCCTCGCCGCCGACGTACCGGGTGACCTGGTCGAGCTGGTCGGTGGGGACGTAGAGCCGGTCCGGCGGCTGGCCTCGCTTGCTGGGCGCGTACTCGATGACCAGGTACTCCCGCGTCGCCCCCTGGACGTTGCGGCTCGTCATCTCCACGTAGCGGCCCACGCCGTGCTGTTCGTGCACGACGTAGTCGCCCGGCGTGAGCTGCAGCGGGTCGATCCCGCCGCGGCGCCGGGTTGGCATCCGCATGTCCTTGCTGGCGGTCCGCTGCCCGGCCAGGTCCTCCTCGGTCAGCACGGCCAGCCGGACCGACGGCCAGGTGAACCCCTGCCCGATCAGGCCGGTACTGACGTAGGGCACGGACGCCTCGGGCGGCTGGTCCAGGTCGCCGAGCCGGGCCCCGATTTCCTCGCCGCGCAGCGTCTCGGCCAGCCGCTGGGCCGGCCCATTCCCCTCGGTGACCAGCACGACGTGCCAGCCGTCGGCCAGCCACTGGCGCACGTCCGCGAAGGCGCGCACGGTATCGCCCCGGTAGCCCGGCACGGGTGCGGCTTCCATCAGCAACGAAACGTGTCCCTCATCCTCGGGATCGGCCTCGCCCGTGCCGCTGAGGCCCGTGTTGCTGGAGAGGGTGCTGCCGTCGGCCTCGCTGATATCGGCACTGCGGAACGGGGTCACCGTCCACCAGCCGATGCCGAGATGCTGGGCGGCCGTCCGGACCTCGGCCAGCGGCTGGAACGCGGCCGCGCCGAGGTCGATGGGAGCCTGGCCGCCGCCGGCGGCGTTCACCCAGGAGGCGTCGAGGAACTCCTGGCTGGTCCGGACCAGGTCATCGGCCCGGGCCCGGATCCGCTCGGGATCGCAGGCGAGTACCAGGCCGCCCGGGGGGATGTGGTCGAGCAGGAGTTCCATCCGGTCGGCCAGCACCGGCGCGAACGCCTCCATGCCCTCGACCGTGATGCCGTCCGCCAGTTTGCCCAGGATTTCGGCCAGCCCCGGATATTCCTCCGCGAGTCGCCTGGCCCGCTGGCGTACCTCCGGGGTGAGCAGCAACTCCCGGCAGGGCGGTGCCCACAGCCCCTCCGTGGCGGCGTGCAGACTGCGCTGGTCGGCGGCCCGGAAGTAGCGGATCTCCTCGACCGTGTCACCCCAGAACTCCACCCGGAGCGGATGCTCCTCGGTAGGTGGGAACACATCCAGGATGCCGCCCCGGACCGCGATCTCGCCCCGATGCTCGACCAGGTCGGTGCGCGCGTACCCGATGTCCACCAGGTGGGCGATGACCTCCTCGAAGTCCGCCGCCTGGCCGCCTCGCAGGGCCACTGGATCCAGGTCACCCAGGCCGCTCACCATCGGCTGCAGCAGGCTGCGCACCGGGGTGACCAGCACGCTGAGGGGGCCAGACCGGGCGCTGCCGGCGTCAGGATGGGCGAGCCTGCGCAGCACGGCCAGCCGCCGCCCCGACGTGTCCGAGCGCGGCGACAGCCGTTCGTGCGGGAGGGTCTCCCAGGCGGGGAAGCAGGCCACCGCGCCCTGGGGCAGCAGCGACTCCAGCCCGCTGGTGAGGACCTCGGCCTCGCGGGCGGTCGCCGTCACGGCCAGGACAAACCGGGGCTGGTCCGCCGAGGGATAGCCCGCGATCGAGGCGGCCAGGAAGGGGCGCAGTGCGGGGGGCGCGACCAGGTCCGTATCAGCATCGCCCTGGCTCAGGGCGCGCTGCAGCTGGGGATCCGCGGCGATAACGCTGAGCAGTCCAGCGAGGCTCATGGTGTCCTTGGGGTCAGGCTTGGGGGATGAGGCAGCACGAAAGGCCCGCGCTGGCGGGCAGATAGGCATCCAGACCCTCACGCGGGATACCCCCAGTTTACGTTCCGGGCACCGCGCCCCGGACATCGGCACCCGGGCATCGGCACAGAGATTCCCGGGCTCGGGATTCCGGGCTCGGCTGCGGGCTAGCCCGGCGATTCCCGGACTCGCCCGTCGGTACACGGGGCGGATAGCGACTATCCGCGCACGAAGGACTACGCTATGGGTTTGTGACATCGGTGAGCGGTGTTCCCGGGGGCGGTGCTACCGGCCCCGATGTTGCCCGCGGCCAGGGCCGCCACGCCCAGGCCAGGCAAACACGGATGCGGCAGCCCCGGGTAAAGCAGGCGGAGTTGAACCAACCGGGCGCCCGGCAGGCGCAGGCCGTCCCCGCGGCCGACGCCGCGGAGACGGCCCTGTTCAACCACTGGGCGGCGGGCTACGCGAGCGAGCGCTTCGGGCAGCCGATCGCCGTGCTGCTGGCGGGCGCCGTCACCGCGGCCGGCGACCTGGGCGCGGCCGCCCTGCGCGCGGCCGGCGCGGATCTCAGCGTCGGGCTGGTCGACGACGACCAGCCGGTCACCCGGGCCGCCATGGGCAGCCATCCGGGCCTGGACCGGTGCACCCTCGGAGACCTGCGGACGGTGCCGCTGCCCCAGCGATCCTTCGACATCGTGCAGGCCACCCTGCTGCTGGAACGGATCGAGCACGCCGAGCTGGTGCTCGACCGGCTGGTCAGTGCGCTCAAGCCGGGCGGCCTGCTGTGCCTGCAGGTCCGTGACCGGGACTGCGCGGCTGGCTTCCTTGACCGGGTCCTGCCCGGCGGGGTCCGGCGGATGATCTGGCGCAGGCACCGCCCCGGCCGGCCTGGACCACATCCCGCCGTGTACGAGCGGGTCACCTCGGTCCGCGGCATCCAGTCCTACGCGCTGATGCGCGGCCTGGTCATCGCCGAGCACCAGCCCCTGGGCGGCCTGGCCGGCGGCTTGCGCCGGGCACCCCGCGGCTACCTGGCCGCCCAGAAACTGGTCGCCGTGGCGTCCCGGGGCCGGCTGACCGCGGCGCATGAGGAACTCCTGTACGTCATGCGCAAGCCGGAGAACCGCTTCGCCCGTATCCTCTGAACTGGATGCGCTGAACTGGATCCGCTAAACGCGGTCCGGCGCCCCCACCGGGCACTCGGTGAAACGTGCCTGGCCCGCAGCCGGCCGCGCGTGTAACCTCTGGGTGCCTAGCGGATTCCCGCGGCCTTGGATCAACCGCCCCGGGAGCGGGCGCGGCGCCGGACGGAGGTGAACGTGACCGCTGAGGCGTCCGCCGGGCTGTCCGCGGACATAACGGGCCTGCCCGCCTGGACCATGGACGAGGGCCAGCTAGGGGACCTGGAGCTGCTGCTGTCCGGTGCCCTGGCACCGCTGCACGGGTTCATGTCGCCTGTCGAGGTGGACTCGGTCACGGCAGAAGGCCGGCTGCCGGACGGCACGGCCTGGCCAGTCCCGGTGACCTTCGAGGTGCCGGCCAGTGCCATCAAGCCGGACGCGACCCGGCTGCTGCTGCAGGACCCGGAGGGCACCCCGCTCGCGGTGCTCGAGATCACCGACCGCCTACCCGTCCTCCTGGACCTGGTCCGGCTGGGCGGCCCGGTGACCGCGTACCGGCCGGCTGAGCACGGCCCCTTCCGCCACCTGCGGCGCACGCCCGCCGAGGTCCGGGCGGAGTTCGCGGGCGCCCCGGTCCTCGCCTACGTCACCAACGCGCCGCTGCACTGCCACCAGATCGGCCAGCTCCGGCACGCAGCCGGCCAGCTGAAGGCCCGGCTCCTGCTGCTGCCCATGCTGGCCGGCCCCGCGGAGATCGTGATCCGCCCCGACGCCCTGGTCCGCACCGTGCAGGCCGCGGCCCGCAACCTGCCGCCCGGCACTCAGGTCATCCCAGTCCCGCTCCGGCCTTATCACGCCCCGGCCCAGGATGAGCTGGCCCTGCGGGCCATCGTGGCGGCCGCGTACGGGGCGACGCACCTGCTGGCCGACAAGCCCGTCGAGCCCACCCAGCCGGGCGAGGACACGAGCCGGCCGGGGCCGGTCATCCCGGTGCTTTCCCCCGGTGACTGGGCCTACGACCCGGTCGCCGAGGTCTGGCGCCCGCTGTCCCTCATCGAGGCGGGTACCGAGCGCACCGACCTGGCGTCCGGCGAGCTCGAGGACATGCTGGATCACGGGGTGGAGGTACCCGCGTGGTTCACCCCGCCCGCGGTGGCCCAGGAACTGCGCCGCGCTCGGCCGCCGCGCAGCGAACGGGGTCTCGTTATCTTCCTGACTGGTCTTTCCGGGTCGGGCAAGTCCACGCTGGCCCGGGCCCTGCGCGACGCGCTCAGCGAGCGGGGCGAGCGGACCGTGTCGCTGCTGGACGGGGACCTGGTCCGGTCGTTGCTGTCCGCCGGGCTGACGTTCTCCCGGGCCGACCGGGACCTGAACATCGCCCGGATCGGGTTCGTGGCCACCGAGATCGCGCGGCACGGCGGGATCGCCATCTGCGCACCGATCGCCCCGTACGCCCAGGCCCGGCAGGAGGTCCGGCGGGCAGTCCAGGAAGTCGGCGACTTCCTGCTCATCCACGTGGCCACGCCGGCCGAGGTGTGCGAGGCACGGGACCGCAAGGGCCTGTACGCCAAGGCACGCGCGGGCCTGATCGACCACTTCACCGGGGTGTCGGATCCCTACGAGGAACCAGACGACGCGGACCTGGTCATCGACACATCGATGGTGACCCGCCAGGAAGCACTGGACGCCGTGCTGCACCTGCTGACCGACGGCGGCTGGCTGCCCGGGGAGACCGACCGGCGCTAGTCGTCGTCCTCGGCGCGGCTGCCCGCGTCGAGGCGCCCGCGGAAACCGTGCAGCCGTGACGTAATAGCGCTGGACATCGCGTCCCGCTGCCGGGACAGCACCACGTAGCTGAAGATTCCGCTGACCAGCAGCGCGGCCCCGAGAAGCAGCACGCTCCGCAGGCCGGCCAGGTAGAGCAGGCCGGTGGCGGCGACGAACAGCAGGATTCGGGCCGTGGTGTAGGCGAGGGCGGAACGCATAGCGGCTCTAGCCTACTCGCCGCTCTCCGGCCCGGCGGACGGGTCATCGGCCAGGATGTCCAGCAGCATCCCGGGGTCGATGTTGCCGCCCGACAGCACGGCCACGGTTGTCCCGGCCGAGGGCAGTTCCTTGCGGCGGAACAGGCACGCGGCCACGGCCGCGGCCCCGCCGGGTTCCGCGATCAGCCGGGCGTCCAGGGCCAGCCGCCGGACCGCCGCCCGGATCTCGTCCTCGGTGACGGTGACGATGTCCTCGACATACTCCAGCATGTGCTGAAGCGGTAGGGCACCGACCTGATCGACGCGCAGTGAGTCAGCGATGGTCTGCTGGGTGAACTCGGGCGGCCAGGCCATCGGCTGGCCCTCGTGCAGCGAGTCGCGTGCGTCCGCGGCGAGCTCGGGCTCCACGCCGATCACGACGGCACCCGGGCAGAGGGAGCGGACCGCGGTGGCCACGCCGGCGATCAGGCCGCCGCCGCCCACCGGGACTACGACCAGATCCACCCCGGGGCAGTCGGCCGCGATCTCCAGGCCGACCGTGCCCTGGCCCGCGATCACCCGTCGGTCGTCGAACGGCGGGATCGACACCGCTCCGCGCTGGGTGGCGATCTCCCGGGTGGCCGCCAGCCGGGCGGCCAGGCCAGGCGCCGAGACCACGATCTCCGCACCCAGCTCGCGGATGGCCGCTACCTTGACCGCCGGGGCGTTGTCCGGGATCACGACTACCGCGGGCATCCCGAGCAGCGCGGCGGCGTAGGCCACGGCCTGGCCGTGGTTGCCGCTGGAGTGGGTCACCACCCCGATCTGCCGGGCCGCCGCGGGCAGCGTGCTCATCGCCGCGTAGGCGCCGCGCAGTTTGAACGCCCCCACGGGCTGCAACGATTCGGGTTTGACCAGCAGGGGGGGTTCGGCCCGCGGGAACGGAACCAGGGGGGTGCGGACGGACACCCCGGCCAGAGCCGCCGCGGCGGTCCGGATCTCGTCGATCGACACGAGCGGCTGCACGCGATCACCCTAGATGAGCCCCACGGTTTTAAGGAAACTAGGGAGAAAACCGCCATTAGTCGCCACACTTGGGGCAGGCCCGATCATGAGCCCGGGACGGCAGGTCAGGAGGGGACGTGCGTGGACGGCAGCAATGAGCGCCTCCTGACCCCAGGGGAGGTCGCTGCCCTGTTCCGGGTCGACCCGAAAACCGTTACCCGGTGGGCGGCGTCCGGCCGCATCAGCAGCATCCGCACGCCTGGCGGGCATCGCCGATTCCGCGAGTCCGAGGTCCGCGCGCTGCTCCGCGGTGAATCCGGGACCAGCAAGGACGAGGGTCAGGACAGTTAGGCCCGGCTGGCCGCCGGGTCAGCCCGCGTCCGGCCGGGCCGGCGCCGGGATCACTCCGCGTCGGGCCGCTTGGCCGGGCCGGGCGCCACGCCCAGGCTGGCCCGGTACTCCGCGAACTGCCGTTGCAGCTCCGCGTCGCCCTCCCGCCACCGGCGCCGCTGGGCCTCAAGCTCATCCTCGGTTACCGCGTGCGCGGCCAGGCGATCGTAGTCCGCGTCGGCCGGGCCGATTTCCACGTACGCATCACCGATCAGCTGCCCCTCGTCAGCCAGCACTGACTCGGGAACCAGGAGATTCCCGTTCGGCAGCTGGATAACATGCATCACCCATCACTCTAAAGCCCATAACGGAGATTGAAGTAGAGCATCACATCAAGAGCAGTCCGGATGTTGCCGCCGAGCATGTCCACCAGCGCCGGGCGCTGGCGGGAGGCGATCGCGGCGAACGCGTCGGCGAAGAACTCCCGGCGGCCCAGATCCCCGGGCTGCCTGTGGAAGTCGCTCACCAGTGATCCCTCGCAACGCTGGTACAGGTGGCGGAACTCGGCCGAGTCGGATTGCCAGCGGCCCTGCTCCCGGTCGATGTCGTCGAGGGCGTGCCCGACCTCGTGGCACATGACGTCGGGCGCGGATGAGGGCCGCGAGCCTACGATGATCTTCTTCTCGCCGTACGCGCCCGCGCAGGCGTCCCAGGTCGCGCGGCCGGACGGCAGCGGGACACCGCGCAGCCGCGCCATGTCGTCCAGTTCCGGGACGCCGCCCTCCCCCACGTGGATCGCGTCCACGCCGGCCGCGAGGATTTCTTTGATCATCAGGGGCAGTTCGGCGAGGCGGTTGACCGCGCGCACCACCGGAGGGGAGGGCACCTTGCTGGGCGGCCATTCACGGCGCAGGACCCGTTCCAGCGGCCCGCAATTCTGATAGCCCTCCGCAGCCCGCCGCGCGTGCGCCACCTCGTACCAGGGCAGCCTGGCCGCGTCCGCCTCGGCCGGGCGTGCGGACTCCCCGGCCACACCGCGGGCCACGTCCGCCGCGGGCCTGGACCGTCCGCGTGCGTCCTGGCCGGGCGCGGCACCTTTCGCCGCCCGACCGCCCGCCGCACGCCGGGGCAGGGCGTGCCCGGGGGCCGGGCGGATCGCGGCGCGATCCTGTCCAGACGTC
>DASQRM010000217.1:0-6484 GCA_035642895.1 Streptosporangiaceae bacterium
GTTGAAAACGTTCGGCAGGTTCAGCTGGTAGACGGACGGCCCGCCGCCCGCGCCCTCCGGGAACGCGTACCCGTACCGGGCCGCCACCTTGGCGGCGGGGACGGTCAGCAGCGTCGAGAATGGCCCGAAAACGAGGGACACCTTCTGCTGGGCGATGAGCTTGGTGTAGTTGGTCGCCACAGTGGTCGGGTCGCTGGAGTCATTCAGGAACACCATCTTTACCTGGCGGCCGAGCAGGCCGCCGTGGCTGTTCACCTGGCTGGCCCAGAGCTGGTAGCCCCGCTTGAAAGCCAGGCCGTCTGCGGAGAAGTCACCCGTCAGGGACAGCGACGTGCCGATCAGGATCGGCGGCTTGCTGCTATTGCCAGCTGAACCGCTTCCACTACTGCTGTTGCTGCTGCAGGCAGCAAGAACCATCGCCGCCGTCGCGGCGGCGGCGGCGGCGAGAGACAAGAACCGGGTGCGGTGAGGTTTCATCCGGTCCTCCTTCCAGTTCAGGAATTTCCTGTGGGGTAATGCCAGCTGCTGCCCGCGCTATGAGGCGCGTCCGGCGGGGGGCTCGGCTGACTGCATAGCCAGCTGGCATGGGACAGTGGCTCACGGTACTGCATTGCCCCCGTTCGCGTCGGCTTGGCCCAGCCCATCCGAGATGTCAGCGTTTTCGCTCTCCAGCTGCAGCCCAGCCGCGTGCGCTTCCAGTTCGACAAGGGCCGCAAAATCCTGCTCGCCGTAACCATGCCCAATAAGGGCCTGGACGATCTGATGTACCAGGGACGCGACCGGCATCGGGACCTCATGTTCCCTGGCTGCGGCCAGGCCGAGGTCAAAGTCTTTGCGGAGCAGGGTGGCCGTAAAGGTCGGATGAAAGTCCAGGTTCACGAATGCCGGTGATTTGTAACGAGTGAACTGCGAACCCATTACGCTTTTGTTAAGGCAGGTCAGGAACGCGGCCCGGCTGACCCCGCTCTTCTGGGCCAGGATCGTCACTTCCGCGAGTGACTGGCTGACAACGCCGAGGAACAGATTATGGCAAAGCTTTACGGTCCGGGCGAGTTCGCCATCGCCGACATAGGTGGCCCCGGCCCCGAGCAGGTCCAGGTATGGCCGGGCGGTATCGAAAGCGCTCCGCGGCCCGGACACCGCGAAGGTGAGCTTTCCTGCGCTCGCGACCTTCGGATTGCCCATCACCGGCGCGGCCAGCAGCTCGGTGCCGCGCGCCGCGAGCTGCTCGCGGATCTGCATCGAGACGTCGGCCGAGATGGTCGAGCAGTCCACCAGGATGGCGGGCACCGACTCCCCCGTGGCCAGGCCGTCCTCGCCGAGGACGGCCTCAATGAGGTCCTGGGGCGTGCCGACCGTGGCAAACACGATGTCCCGGCGGCTGAGATCGGCGGGTGAGCCGACGACCTTGGCCCCCAGCGCGGCGAGCGGCTCCGCCTTGGCCCGGGTGCGGTTATAGACGGCAACGTCACAGCCGGCCTCAAGCAGGCGCCGGACTAGCTCAACGCCCATCCGCCCGGTACCCAGCCAGCCCAGCCGGAGTTCGTTACCGTGCCCCGCCATCAGGTCACCCCCTGCGTTAACAATCGTTTGCACGAAGCCTGGCGCACAGGTCAGGCCCGTGTCAACAGACATGATCAGTTCGATACCGGAGAATTTCCTGGCGCTAGGGATCCGCCCGGCGAGCGTACCGGGCCGATCAGCGCGCCGGTCCGGACGCCTGGTCGGCCCGGCCGGGCCCGGCGGCGGGCGGGGCCCCCGCGATGCCGCCCGGCGGTGCGGTCGAGCCGCGCACCACCAGCTCAGGCGCCAGGAACAGGACCTTGACCGGCCCGGTGTGGCCGGCGATCCGCTCCAGCAGCAGCTGGGCTGCCTCGGTGCCCACCTGGTAGTGCGGGAAGCGGATCGTGCTCAGTGGCGGGCGCAGCCGGTCGATGAACGGCATGTCGTTGAAACCGATCACGGACAGGTCCTCCGGGCAGGACAGGCCCGCCTCGTCCAGGGCCGCGTAACAGCCGATGGCCAGCATGTCGTTGCCCGCCGCCACCGCGGTGCAGCCACCATCGCGGGTGAGCAGGAGCTGGGCGCAGCGCAGGCCCTCGTCGATGGAGAACGACTTCGCGGTCACGATCAGCTCGGGATCGGCGGCCAGCCCGTGCGCCTCCATGGCGGCGATGAAGCCCCGGTACCGGGCGAGGCCGGTCGAGACCTCCTGCGGGCCGGCGATATGCGCGATACGGGTGTGCCCGAGGCCGGCCAGGTGGGCGACGGCCATCCGGATGCCCCGCTCGTTGTCTACCGAGACCGACGGCAGGCTGTAGTCGTGGGCCAGCCGGTTCATCAGCACCACCGGCAGGTCGGCGCGGGCCGACTCGGCGAGCAGCGGGTCACCCAGGTGCACCGTGGCCAGCACCAGGCCATCCACGTGCCGGGCGCGCATCTGCTCGAAGAGCATCCGCTCCCGCTCGGCGTCCCCATCGGTGTTCCCGATCAGGGCCACGTAGCCCGCGGCGGCGAGACGGTCCTCGATACCGCGCACGATCGGCGGGAACAGCGGGTTGTTCAGGTCGGGGATGAGCACCCCGACGCTGTGCGAGCGGCGGGTGCGCAGGCTGCGCGCCACGGTGTTCGGGCGGTACCCGAGCTCGGCCGCGGCGTCGAGCACCCGCTGGGCGGTGTCCTCGCGGACCAGCAGCCGGGTCTCCGGGTTCAGCGCCCGCGACGCGGTGGCGGGATGCACTCGCGCCCGCGCGGCGACATCCTTCAAGGTCACCGGCGGATCAGCCACTGGCAGCCACCCCGCTTCCGCTGTGCGCTCGCCCTACGGCGTGCCCCGTCGATTCTGCCCTGCGCCGGCCATGCTCCCCAGGCGTCCCGGGTGGGCACGGGCCGGCGCCCGTCAGACCTGAATGGTATCCACCAATGCAGACGATTGCCTGCCACTGTGACATCCGGGTTACCGCCGCGCTACCGCAGCGCCCCCGGCTGCGCCGGCCCGTGCCGGGCCGGCGCCTGCGTGTCACGATGGAGCCATGCGGATCACCAGCGTGGCAGGCACGGACCTGTTCGGCGGCAGCGCACAGCACCCGCTGCAGATCGTCCGGGTCGCGGTGCTCGACGATCGCCCGCCGCAAGGCGCCCTGCCACTGCCGGTCACGGTCCGGGTGGAGGGCCCGGGGGTGAGCACGCCGGTCCCGGTCCGGCTGGATCTGGGCCCGCCGGGTACGGAACCGGTGGCCGAGGTAGGCGTGCACATCGCCGCGCCCGCGGTGCCCGGCAGTCCCCGCCAGGTCACGGCGATCGCCGAGGGCGGGGGCGGCCGGGCCGGGCAGGCGGCCGCGATCCGGGTGGCCGAGAGCGGCTGGACCATGTGGATGGTCAGCCATTTCCACTACGACCCGGTGTGGTGGGACACCCAGGGCGAGTTCACCGAATCCCGGCTGGTGCTGCCGGGCGAGGACGGCAGCCTGCCGGAGGTGCGCACCGCGTTCGAGCTGGTGGCGCTGCATCTGGACGAGGCCCGGCGGGACCCTGACTACAAGTTCGTCCTGGCTGAGATCGACTACCTCAAGCCCTACCTGGACACTCATCCGGAGGAGCGCGCCGACCTGCGCCGGTTCCTGGCCGAGGGCCGGGTGGAGATCGTCGGCGGCAGTTACAACGAGCCCAACACCAACCTGACCAGCGCGGAGTCGACGATCAGGAACGCCGTCTACGGCCTGGCCTACCAGCGGGACGTGGCCGGGGGTGACCCGCGCACCGCGTGGATGCTGGACGCGTTCGGCCACGATCCGGGCTACCCGGGGCTGATGGCCGCGGCCGGGCTGACCGAGTCGTCCTGGGCCCGGGGGCCCTACCACCAGTGGGGCCCGCAGCGCACCGTCGGGGACAACACCCGGATGCAGATGCGCAGTGAGTTCGAGTGGGTCTCCCCCGACGGCCAGGGGCTGCTCACCAGCTATATGCCCAATCACTACGGGGCCGGCTGGGGCACCCACCGGGCCGCCGACCTGGCCGCGGCCGAGCAGGACGCGCTGAGCCAGTTCCGCACCCTCGCGCCGGTCGCCGCGACGCGGAACGTGCTGCTGCCGGTCGGGGCCGATCACGTCATCCCGAGCCGCTGGGTAACCGCCATCCACCGGGACTGGAACGCGAGGTACGTCTGGCCCCGGTTCGTGACCGCACTGCCCCGTGACTTCTTCGCCGCGGTGCGCGCCGACGCCGCCCGGCATGATATCTGGCTGGTGCCGCAGACCCGGGACATGAACCCGGTGTACCCGGGCAAGGACGTGTCCTACATCGACACCAAGCAGGGCCAGCGGGCGGCGGAGATCGCGGTCGCCGAGGGCGAGCGGCTGGCCACGCTGGCCTGGCTGGCCGGGGCGGATTACCCGGCGGAGTCGCTGGACAAGGCGTGGCGCCAGCTTGTCTTCGGCGCGCATCATGACGCGATCACCGGGACCGAGTCCGACCAGGTCTACCTGGACCTGCTCGGCGGGTGGCGGGAAGCCTGGCAGCGGGGTGACGAGGCCCGCCGCGACGCGGCGTCCTACCTGGCCGGCCTGGCCGATACCAGGCCGCCCGGTGATGAGCCCGGCCGGGCTCTCACCGTGTTCAACAGCCTGTCCTGGCCCCGGTCCGGCCTGGTCCGCGCGGCGCTGGAGTTCACCGCCCCCGGGCCGGCCTCGATCACTGCGCGTGATGACTCGGGCAGTGTGGTGCCCTGCCTCGCCGAGGGGGCCCAGCGGCACCCGGATGGCACTCTCGCTGCCGTCACGCTCACATTCCGGGCCGCCGGGGTACCCGCGCTGGGCTACCGGACCTACTGGGCCACCCCCGCGGCCGGGATAGCCCCGGAGCCCGGGACCCGCCCGGCGCCCGGCAGCTGGGAGCCGCAGCCCGGCACGGTGATCGAGAACGAGACCTTCCTGGTCGAGGCCGACCCGGCCCGCGGCGGCACGCTGACCCGCATCGTGGATAAGCGGACCGGCGCGGGGCTGGTGCGGGACGGCCGGGCCCCGGAGCACCCCGGCGGCAACGAACTGCTGCTGCAGGAGGAATACGACTCCCACCCGCGCTGGGGCGAGGGCCCGTGGCTGCTATCCCCCAAAGGACCCGGCACCGGCTCGGGCGGCGCCAGCGCCAAGGTCACCGCGCAGCGCTGCCCGCTGGGGGCCCGGCTGCTCGCCGAGCTGACCCTGGGCGACCTGCAGGTCACCCAGGAGACGCTGCTCTGGGACGGGGCGGAGCGGATCGAGTTCCGGACCCACGTGGACGGCTCGATCGGGCAGGACCGGCTGCTGCGGGTGCGCTTCCCCGCGGACGTGCCCGGCGGGCTGCCCATCTACCAGAGCGCGACAGCGGTGGTCGGCCGCCCGTTCGGCAGCGCCTCGGCGGATGTCGCAGAGCACTCGTTCACGCTGGATAACCCGGCGCACGAGTGGTTCGGGCTGGGCTCCACGGCGCGCGTCAGCTGGCCCGAACCGGGCGGGAGCCGGGTGGAGGCCGCTCTCGGGGTGGCTGAGGTCATCCTCCCGGCTTCCCCGGCCCCGCAGGATCCCTCTTTTTTCCGCAACGGCTGGTCCGTGGCCATCCGGGACCTCGTAGCCGGACTCGCGGGGCAGGGGGTCACGGCGACCTGCTCGTGGCCGGACGGGCCGCGTTACGGCTCCCTCGACCTGGACTCCAACCTGCCTGACGTGCGGATCGCGCTGGGCGGCCCCGGGCAGAACCCGTGGACCGCCCGGCTGCTGGCGGCGGCCGGCCCGGGCGCGGAGGACGAACTCCGCCGCCTGCTGGCCGAAAGCGGCAGCGCCCGGCTATGGGTCCCGGCCGCCCAGTCCCGCGCGGCCGCCTTCGCCCCCGGCGCCGACGTGCGCGGACTCCGCGACCTGCCGGTGCTCATCGTGGCTGGCCAGGACCTGGCCGCGGCAGCGGCCGCGGTCACCGCCGACCTGGCTGACTCGGTGGTCGAGGTCACCAGGCTGGCCCCGGACCCCGATGAGGCCAGCACCAGTGAGGCCAGCACCGGGGAGACCAGCACCGGGGAGACCAGCCCGAGTGAGATCGGCACCAGGGAGACCGCACTGGCGCCGCGCTCGGTTGCGCTGCTGAACCGGGGCACGCCCAGCAGCCTGGTGTCACCGGACGGCACCCTGCACATTGCGCTCATGCGGGCGTGCAGCGCGTGGCCCTCGGGGGTGTGGATCGACGGCGACAAGCGGACCGCACCGGACGGGAGCAGCTTCGCCTGGCAGCACTGGAGCCACACGTTCGAGTACGCGCTCGCCGCCGGCCCCGGGGACTGGCGGGACGCGGGCTTCGCCGTGGCCGGCCAGGACTACAACCATGACCTGCTGGCCTGCGAGACCGGGCTGCACCCGGGTCTGCACCCGGCAGCGGCCAGCCTGGCCTCGGCGGAACTGCCGGTGATGGTATCCGCGCTGAAGCCGCGGGGAAATCCGCTCGCCGCGGGCCGGGCCGG